>NZ_JBVVQD010000005.1:75967-287224 GCF_055811755.1 Mesorhizobium sp. WSM4840 | reverse complement strand
GGAAGTTCTTCTTCAGCCTCAATCGTTACCTCTTTGTTGCCGACAAAGTTGCGGCTGCGTGACTGGGACAGTTCAAGCTGAACTCGGTGGAAGGGCAGAGAAGGGTCGAAAGCGGTCGCAGAGAGCCCTACATGAAGGTCTGCGGCCCCGGTTCCAAAAACCTCAGAACTTGTGTCGGATTGGTCAAGACCGGTTCGTCCTTGGGCATGGAACGACATCACAAGGATAAATGATATGCCCAGTACCGTACGCCTGCACCGCGTTCTGGCAACCAGCCCAGAAAAAGTCTATCGCGCATTCGTTGAGGCGGACGCGCTCGCGAAATGGCTACCGCCCAACGGCTTTACCTGCACGGTTTATCATCTGGAACCCAAAGTCGGCGGCACATTCAAAATGTCGTTCCGCAACTTCACAACGGACAAAAGCCATTCGTTTGGCGGCGAATATGTCGAGCTCGTTCCGGGCGAACGCCTGCGCTATACGGACAAGTTCGACGATCCTAACTTGTCCGGTGAGATGCAGGTGACGGTGATATTGAAGAAAGTATCAGTCGGCACGGAACTGGATATCACGCAGGCAGGTGTTCCGGACGCCATTCCAGCTGAGGCTTGTTATCTCGGTTGGCAGGAGTCGCTGCGAAACCTGGCAAGGCTCGTCGAACCGGAGATCAATCAATAGAGCATCATCCCCGAGGACGCGGGACGGCATGAAAAAGGCGGGAAATTTTCCCGCCTTTTCGGTCCCTATCGCCTGATCAATGCAGGCGGCCGCTGGCGTGTGCAAGCATCGTATAGACCTTGCCGGTGTCCGACGTCAGGTAGGTCTGCGCCATCATGTTGTCGCGGTCGTTGCGCGACACGTCCTTGAGCAGTTTTTCGAAATCGTCGCAGTAACGGTCGACGGCGGCGCGGAACTCCGCCTCCATCTGATATTTGCGACGGATCTCGTCGAAAGTCTGCTGACCCTTCAATGTGTAGAGACGCCGCGTGAACACGTCGCGCTCGCCGCGCCGGTAGCGGTCCCACAGCTCGATCGAGGCGTCGTGATCGATGGCGCGGGCGATGTCGACGGAAAGCGAGTTGAGCGACTCCACGACATGAAGCGGCGAGCGCTGGGCAGGGGCCGAGCGTGGCGCTTCCGAAGGTGCCGCGGGCTTGGCGCCCTCTTCGCGCGATGCCCCGGTCAAGAGATCGCGCACCCAGCCGCCCTGCGGCGTACGGCCATTGGGGTCGCGCTGGCGCGGCGCCGTCTCAGCCGGGCGTTCCAGGTCGAGCGTGCCGCGCAGTGCGGTGTCACCCGATGGCGCCTGCGGGCCAAGAGGCTCCGGTTGCGGGCCTGGAGGACGGCCCTGCGGCTCAGCGGCGCGCGCGGCAGGCGCTTGCGGCGCAGGACGCAGGTTGCGCGGCTCCGAGGAGTCGGTGTTGCGGCCCGATTTCGCAACGATATCCGAAAGTTCCTTCAGCGCGTTGATCTGCTCGGAAACGGCGCGGCGGATGGCCGTGGTCGATTCCTTTGCCTCTTCCGGCATCTCGATGACGCCCTTCTTGAGCTCGGCGCGGGTGAGGTCGAGCTCGCTCTTGATCGAGCCGGCGGTGCGCCGCATCTCCTCGGTCGCGTCGGCGAAGCGCTTCGTTGCCGAATCGACGACGTCGGAGATGGCGGTACGGATCTTGTCCGCCGACTCCAGCGTCTTGCCTTCGGCGTTCTGCAACGTCTGGCCGACCAGATCCTCGAACGAGCGCATGACCTTTTCGAGATCCTCCGACTTCTTGACCAGGCCGACGGCGAGGTCCTCCAGCGACGATTGCCTTTCCAGCGTGTGTTCGAGGTTGCTCTGGGCCGAGCTCAACAGATCCGAAGCACTGGACAGCAATCGGCTGTGCTCGTCGAACTTGGTGGCGATCGAGGCAACCTCGCGCAAGGTCGCGGATGACAGCTCGGTAAGCCGTGTCGTGTTCGAATCGACCAGGCGTGCCGAACTGGCGAAGGTCTGCGCGGCTTTTTCCGTCGTCGCCGCAAAGCTTTGCGTGCTGCCGGTCAGGCGTTCGTCGACTTGGCCGAGATTGGCCGCCGCCTGCTCGATCAACTGACCGAGCTGCGAGCTCGAGGTGCTCATGCGGCCGATGAGATCGGCGACACTGTCGGCGAGCGTCGAGCGCGCGCCTTCGACGGCCGACAATGTTTCGGCCGTGCGGCTGGCGAGCGCATTGACGAGGGTGGCGTTTTCACTGCGCAGCTTCTCGGTGGCGCGTTCGGTCACCTCTTCCATGCTCTTTTGCAGTTCCGAGCCGCCCAGGGCGAAGCGCTCGACCAGCGGCCGTGCCGTTTCGTCGAGGATTTTCGAGATCTCGGCCGAACGTGCCGCAAGCATGGTGTTGAGCTCGCGGGTGTTAGTGCCGATGGTCTTCGCCGCGTCGTTGGTGCTCTGGCCGATATGCTGGCCGACCGCAGTGAAGGTTTCGGCGATCGAGTTGGCACGCGAAATAAGTTGCGCCTCAGCGGTCGAAACCTGCTCGTTGAGCTTCTGGCCTATCGTTTCGGTGGTGTAGACGAGACGGTTTTCGACGCCGGCAACCTGCTCCTCGACGCGAGCCGCCGCAGCCGCCGCGCTGGATGCCAGGCGCTCGTCGGCGCCGGCGAGCGCCTGCTCGATTTCACGGGCGTGGACGGCCAGTTCCTGACCGGTCTGCCTCGCACGTTCGGCAACCCGCTGCTCGGTGCTGGCAAACGCCCCGACGATGCTGTCGGCATGTTCTCCGATCGTCGACGTGCTGTCGGTGATGCGGGAAACCAGACGGTGATCCGCCTCGTCGAAGATACGGCCGATCTCGGATGCTCGGGCCGCCAGCGCCTCCGAACCTTCGGCGATGCGCGAGATCAGCTGCTGGTCGGCGGCATCGAAAATGCGGCCAAGGTCCGATGCCCGCGCTGCTAGCGCTTCGGCCGATTCGCCGATGCGCACGCCGAGCCGTTCGTCGGCGCCTTCGAAATTGCGCAGGATGTCGCCGGCGCGTGCCGCCAGCGACTGCGCCGTTTCGACCGCGCGGGCAACCAGCTTCTGGTCCGCCGCATCGAATGTACCGGCGATCTCGCTGGCGCGAGCGGCCAGCTGGTCGGCTGTTTCCTGGGCGCGCGTCAGCAAGGAGTTCGATGTGTCGTCGACACGGGCCATGATTGCGCTGGATGTATCCTCGGCGCGGGCAATGAGCGTGCTCGACGTGTCTTCGGCACGTGCGGCGAGGCGGCGGTCCGCCTCCTCGAAGGTGCGGGCGATATCCTCCGCCCTGGCGAGCAAGGCGGCCGAGGTCTGCTCGGCACGTTCGGCGATCTTGCGATCGGCGTCGCTGAACGCCGCGCCTGCCTGCTCATGCAGCGCGCTGGTGACTTCCATGACCTTTTCACGCAGCGCTCCCGCAACGAAGACGGCGCTCTTTTCGAGCACGCTGCGGACGTTGTCGACACCGGTCGACAGCGCGCGCTCCATGGTTGCGGCGCGCTCCTCAATGATGCCGGTCTGGCGGCTGAACGCCTGCTCGATCTTTTCGACGTCTGCGGCAATGGCGTCCGAGATATCGGTGCTTCTGGCGGCGATCTGGTCGATATGGCCGGACAGGGAACGGTCGACTTCCTTGCGCGTATCGGCGAGCTTGGAGAGATCGTCCTCCAGCGCACGGGTCAGCGCGTCGCGGCCTTCGCCCAGTTTGCCGACATGCCCGGCGATGATGTCGTCCACCTCGCTGCGGCTCGTCGCAATTTTCTGCAGGTCTGCTTCCAGCGCACGTCTGAGGATGTCGCGGCCCTCGGCCAGTTTCTCGACTTGGCCGGCAACCAGCCCGTCGATGCTCGACCGGCTTTCCGCCAGTTTGGCGAGGTCGTCTTCAAGCGCCTTGGACAGGATCGAGCGGTCCTGGATGAGCTTCTCGGCATGGCTGTTTACAAGACCGTTGACGCTGCCGAGATCGGCTTCCAGCGCCTGCGCAAACTGTGCGCGATTGTCGGTCAGCTGCTGGGACTGGTCGGCGACGACACTCTTGATGGTGTGGAGGTCTGCTTCCAGCGCACGTCTGAGGATGTCGCGGCCTTCGGCCAGCTTCTCGACCTGGCCGGCAACCAGCCCGTCGATGCTCGACCGGCTTTCCGCCAGCTTGGCGAGGTCGTCTTCAAGCGCCTTGGACAGGATCGAGCGGTCCTGGATGAGCTTCTCGGCATGGGTGTTTACAAGACCGTTGACGCTGCCGAGATCGGCTTCCAGCGCCTGCGCAAACTGTGCGCGATTGTCAGTCAGCTGCTGGGACTGGTCGGCGACGACACTCTTGATGGTATTGAGGTCTGCTTCCAGCGCACGTCTGAGGATGTCGCGGCCTTCGGCCAGCTTCTCGACCTGGCCGGTAACCAGACCATCGATGCTCGACCGGCTTTCCGCCAGCTTGGCGAGGTCGTCCTCAAGCGCCTTGGACAGGGTCGAGCGGTCTTCCGCCAGCTTTTCGGACTGGCCTGCTATGACGTCATTGATCGTATTGAGATCGGATTCCAGCGCGCGCTTGAGGATGTCGCGGCCCTCTGCCAGCTTCTCGACCTGGCCGGTAACCAGACCATCGATGCTCGACCGGCTTTCGGCCAGTTTGGCGAGGTCGTCTTCGAGCGCCTTCGACAGGATTGAACGGTCCTCGGCGAGCCTGTTCATGTGATCGGAGATAAGGCCATTCACGCTCTGCAGGTCGGTTTCCAACGCCTTGGAGAGCTGACCACGATCTTCCGCCAGCTTTTCGGACTGGCCTGATATGACGTCCTTGATCGTGTTGAGATCGGATTCCAGCGCGCGCTTGAGGATATCGCGGCCTTCGGCCAGTTTCTCGACCTGACCGGCGACCAGCCCGTCGATGCTCGATCGGCTTTCCGCCAATTTGGCGAGGTCTGCCTCGAGCGTCTGCGAAAGCAGGCTGCGATCGTCGGCGAGCCTGCCCGAATGGTTCTCGATCAAGCCTCGGATGTCGGACAGGTCGCCTTCAAGCGAGCGCGAAAGCAGGCTGCGGTCTTCCGCCAGTTTGGCGGAATGGCCCTCGATAAGATCCTTGATGCCGACAATGTCGGTTTCCAACGCCTTGGCGAGTATGGCGCGACCTTCGGCGATCTTCTCGACCTGACCGGCGACCAGTCCGTCGATGCTGGCGCGACTGTCGGCCAGCTTGCCGAGATCGGCCTCGAGGGCGCGTGAAAGAATGCTGCGGCCTTCGGCGAGCTTGCCAACATGGCCGGCAACCATTTCGTCAATGATCGTACGGGCTTGTACAAGTTTTCCGGAGTCTTCGTTCAATGCTTGTGAAAGCCTGTTGCGGCCCTCTTCGAGCCTTTCGAGATGGCTGCCGAGCGAAGCATCGATGGCGGCGCTTGACTCGTTGACCTTGCGCAGATCCTCTTCGAGGGCGCGCGAGATCAGGTTGCGGCCTTCGGCAAGCTTCTGCACCTGGTCGGTGACGGCCGCGTCGATGCCGGCGCGGCTTTCGGCGAATTTCGCAAGATCGGCCTGCATTGCCGCCGCCATGCGTTCGCGGCTTTCGGAAAGCTTGCGGCTGTGGTTCTCGACGGCTTCTTCGATGCCGACGCGGGCATCGGCAAGCCGCTGGATGTCGGCGTCGAAGGAGCGCGACACCACATGACGGGCCGCTTCCATGCGCCCGGCGAAATCGCCTGCGCGTGCTTCGAGCATGGACGAAGTCGACGAGACAATATCGGCCATGTCGGCGCCGATCTGGGTCTTGCCCTGATCGATCATCGCCGACAGCGTCTCCTTACTCTCCTGGAAGGTATGGGCGATTTCGCGCGCGCGCTCGACCAGCGTCTCGTTGATCTGGCGTGCGCGGGCCTCGAGTGCGGCGTTGAGCTTCTGGGTGCCGGTGTCGAGCGCTTCGGCGCGGGTCTGGAATTCACTGATCAGCGCTTGGCCGCGTTCGGCCAGCGTCCGCTCGATGCCGTCAAGGCTGGCTTCAAATTCGGAGTTGAGCGTGCGCGCGGCGCCGCCGAGCAGCGATACCATGCCGGAGGTCCGATCGTCGAGCAGATCGGTCAGCGACCGGGTGAGGCCGTCGGTCGTGTCCGTCAGCTTGGCGATGCGTGTATCGAGAAGACTGGCGAAGGCTTCGCCGGAGGTCGACAGCCGGTCCGTGATCGACTCGAGCCGGCCTTCCACCGAATCGAAGATCGACAACGAGCTTTGGTTGATCCTGTCGATCAGCGTGTCGCCGGAATTGGTGATGGTCATCGACAGGTTGGTCGAGGCGTTGAGAATGCTGTCGCGAATGATGTCGCTGGCAGCCCCGATTTCGTCCTTCAGCGTCTCATGCGCGCCGGTGATCGAGGCGCGCACGCGTTCGGCGTGAGTGACCACCGCTTCGCGCTCGCTGCCCAGCCCGTCGACAAGCGAGCGGATGCGCGATTCATTCTCCGAGTAGGAGCGTTCGATCTGGTTCACCTCGCTGTGGACCAGGGTTTCGAGCTCGACGGCACGCGCAAGCGTGCGCTCGATGCCTTCACCCATGGCCGCCACCTCGCGGCGGACGGCTTGCCCGATCATCATGACGCGATCCTGGGCAATATTTTCCGGCTCGGTCAGGCGGAAGGCCACTTCCGTCATCGACTGAGCCGCGATGCGCATTTCCTGCGCGCGGCGGATCATGGCTGCAAACGCCCAGAACAGGAGGACGGGCAGGATCGCAGCGATCGCCAGGCCGATCAGTTCGGGACGGGCGAAGAACTGGCCGGGCGTGCGGATTTGCCAGATGCCTGGTCCAAACAGCAGGTTGGCCAATGCACCGGCGCCCGCGATCCAGGCAAGCGAAACGAGCGCCACGATCCAGTAGATCGTGTTCGAGGCACGCCGATTGAGGGTGTGCAGCAGCGTTTTGTAGTCTTTTTGACGCGGGTCATTGGCTGGCGTGAAACCGGCCGGCTGGCCATTGCGCGTTTCCAAAGAGCGCAGTTCAGCCGGCTTGGCCATTGCCGCGGGCTTTGCTTTCTGGTCCTGGTTGGCAGGCTCCGTCTGTAGGCTCCAGTTGGCGGGCTCGGCATTCTGTCCCTGGTCGGCGATAGGCTCGGCATTCTGGCTCTGGTCGGCGACAGGTTCGGCATTCTGGTTACGGCCTTCGCGGGCCAACTCGTCGGCAGCCTGCGATATCTGCGCTTCCAGATCTTCCATCGACGCTGCGATGTCGAGGTCGCCGCCGGCATCGCCGCTCAGATCGATATCAAGTGCTTTTTCGAGTTCCCTGGCTACGTCGTTGTCGAGCGTTCTTGTCGTCGATGTTTTCTTCGCCATGCCTTCGCTACCCTGTACAAGCTGCCGCGGGACTTATTGATTCTGCTTGTCGTGTCCCACGCAAGAGGCTGAAAATGGACCTGTCGTATCGTAATGACACACCGGGGTAAAGAAAACATGCATTCGGCGCGATACGTAAAACTTTAAATATAAGGTTAACAGAACTGTGATTCCGGCGCCGTTATCGCAACATTTTTCCGGGCCAATCATTAACCCGTCGTCCACAGGATGGGCCTATTTTTTGCGGCTGGAAGAACGGAGTTGCAGATTCATGCGTGGCGAAAACGGCATTGCCTTCTCGATGCCCGGCGGCGACGTGTCGGGAACGGCCGGGTCGCGGCCGGTGGACCTGGCGCACCTGGCGCGCCAGACGATGGGCGACCGCAGCCTCGAGCAGGAGGTGCTGGCGCTGTTCGTACAGCAGGCGCTGTCGGTTCGCGACAGGATCGTCGACGCCGATGTGAGGCAAAGACTGCTTCTGGCGCACGGGCTGAAAGGTTCGGCGCGCGGCGTCGGCGCCTTCGCTATTGCCGATTGCGCCAGCGCGATCGAACTTCAACCTGAAGATATCAATACCCTCAAGCGGCTTGGCGCCCTGATCGAAGAAGTCCGCGATTTCGTCGCCGCCATCAGCCGTTAAACCGATTTCCGAAAAAAACGGCATAGAGCGCCGCTTTCGCGCGGCAGTTGACTTGTCTGCCGGAGTGATTATCTCGGCTGGGACTCCCTTCAGGTGACAAATGACCAAGCTGACCTTCATCGCCCATGACGGCACACATTTTGACGTGGATGCCGAAAACGGCTCGACCGTCATGGAGAACGCGATCCGCAACGCTGTGCCGGGGATCGAGGCCGAATGTGGTGGCGCCTGCGCCTGCGCGACCTGCCACGTCTATGTCGACGAGGCATGGACGGCGGAAGTCGGCGAGCCGGAAGCGATGGAGGAGGACATGCTGGACTTCGCCTACGACGTCCAGCCGAACTCACGGCTTTCCTGTCAGATCAAGGTGCGCGACGCTCTCGACGGGCTGGTTGTGCGCGTGCCCGCCCGCCAAGGCTGAAGCGTGAAGGCTGAAGCGCTAGATATAGCCGATTTTTCCGGCTCCGGCTTGGCAGCGGGCCAATGGTCATGCAGTGTCGCGCCGTTCTCTACAGCGCCGCGCGTTCTCTCGGACGCGCAAAGGACGCTGTAGCACCGTGATTTGGCGCATGATCCCCAGCAAAAATCGATTTCGATTTTTGCGGTCGTGCGCATCGAAGGCGCATTCATGACCGATATCACCAAGACGGACGTATTGATTGTCGGGACGGGGCCTGTCGGCCTGTTCGCCGTGTTCGAACTCGGCCTCTTCGACATGAAATGCCATCTGATCGACATACTCGATCGGCCCGGCGGGCAATGCGCCGAACTCTATCCGGAAAAGCCGATCTACGACATTCCCGGCTGGCAATCGATTTCGGCGCAGGGCCTAGTCGACAGACTGCTTGAGCAGATCGCGCCGTTCAAGCCCGACTTCACCTTCAACCGCATGGTCTCAAGCCTCGAAAAGCTCGAGGACGGCAGCTTTCGCGTGATCACCGACGAGAACGAGGTGTTTGAAGCCAAAGTTGTGGTTATCGCCGCCGGCGGCGGCTCGTTCCAGCCGAAGCGGCCGCCGATCCCGGGCATCGAGCTTTATGAGGGCAAGAGCGTCTTCTACTCGGTTCGCCGGATGGAGGAATTTCGCGGCCACGACCTCATCATCGTCGGTGGCGGCGATTCGGCGCTCGACTGGACGCTGAACCTGCAGCCTGTGGCCAAGAGCGTGACGCTGGTCCACCGCCGGCCGGAGTTTCGCGCGGCGCCCGACAGCGTCAACAAGATGTACGCCATGCAGGAGATGAAGGAACTGGATTTCCAGGTCGGGCAGGTGACGGGATTGTCCGGCGCCGACGGCCAGCTTTCCTCCGCGACCATCAAAGGCCCCAGCGGCGATATCGAGGTGCCGTGCACGCGGATGCTGCCGTTCTTCGGCCTGACCATGAAGCTCGGACCGATCGCCGAGTGGGGGCTCAATCTTCATGAGAACATGATCCCGGTCGACACCGAGAAATTCCAGACGTCGGTACCGGGCATCTTCGCCGTCGGCGACATCAACTGGTACCCCGGCAAGCTGAAGCTGATCCTGTCGGGCTTCCATGAGGTCGCCCTGATGGCGCAGGCAGCCAAGCGCATCGTCAGCCCCGGCGAGCGCATCGTATTCCAGTATACGACGTCGTCGACCAGCTTACAGAAGAAGCTCGGCGTCGCCGGCTGACGCCCACTCTTACTCCACGAGAATCGATCTTATCATCTGGCCTGAGCTAACCCGGCAGCCGGCCGTTCTCGATGCGCTCCATGCGATAGCGCAGCAGCCGCAGGATACGGCTTTCGAAATTGATTGTCTCGACGCGATCGAATTGCATCTGGGCCTGGTCGTGCTTGGCAAGAATAGCGGCGGCGACTTCCGCGGCCTTGGCCTTGGCCTCCTGGCAAGTCTTCTGCGGATAGGTCGCCTTCAGCGCATCCTCGAGGTCGCGGGCATGGTTCTTGGCGATCTCGACATGGCGGTCCTCATGGCGCTTGATGTCGGCGGACAATGTATCCCAAAACAGCCTTACGCCCGCATCAGCCTTGCGCGAGCGGCGCCACTCGGGAAGGATCACCTTGACCTTGAGAGTGACGTCGGCGTCAGCAATCGCGCAGGAATTCGATTTTTCCGCATAGCTGACGCGGGTGGTGAACGCCATCTGCGTGGCGCCTGGATGCCGCATCCCGGTGCTTTTCACCTGAGGTCCAAGTTTCGTAAGCTGGGATCCGATATCATCGAGCGTTCTGCCGCCGATGCTGAAGTAGCTATATGTCTTTACCAAACTCGCCGTGCCCGCCGGCAAGGCAGAAAAAGCGAGCATCAGGGCGCAAAGCAGTGATCGTTTCATCATGTTGCCTCTTTGCCTACCATGCGCTACGGCCGCTGCCGGCGCAACGGAATTGATCTTTGGCGGATCACACATGATTGATGGACAATGACGACACGGCGATGGCAACTGGCGCATGGGCGTCATCTCGACCTTGGCGGCAAGGCGGTGATCGTCGGTATCCTCAATGTCACGCCGGACAGTTTTTCCGACGGGGGACTGTTCGTTGCGCCCGAACAGGCGATGGCCCAGGCCCGCCGGATGGTGGAAGAGGGCGCCTCCGTCATTGACGTCGGTGGAGAATCGACACGTCCCGGCGCATCTCCGGTAGCCGTCGAGGAAGAGCAGGCCCGCGTGCTGCCTGTCATCGAGGCGCTCGCCAGGCTTGGCAAGGCGCTGATTTCGGTCGACACCTATCGCGAGGACACTGCCCGGCTTGCCGTCGCTGCCGGCGCCCATATCGTCAACGATGTCTGGGGCCTGCAGCGCGAACCGGGCGTCGCGCGGGTCGCTGCCGAGACCGGCGCCGGGCTGGTCATCATGCACACCGGACGTGACAGGCAAAAACTGCCCGACGTGATCGAGGATCAGTTTTCCTTCCTCAGCAAGTCACTGGAAATCGCCCGGCGAAGCGGCGTTGTCGACGACCAAATCGTGCTCGATCCGGGCTTTGGCTTCGCCAAGGAAACAGCGGAGGAAAATCTCGACCTGATGGCACGGTTTTCCGAACTCGATGCCTTGGGCTTTCCACTGATGGCGGGTACGTCGCGAAAGCGCTTCATCGGCGCCGTCACCGGCCGCGACGCCTCGGCCAGGGGTGCCGGAACGGCGGCGACGAGCGTCATACTGAGGCTCAAGGGCGCGCAGCTTTTTCGCGTCCACGATGTCGCAATCAATGTGGATGCGCTGGCGCTTGCCGATGCTATGCTGGCGCGTGAAACCACCGCATAGGCTCGAAAATCAAAATCGATTTCCGGCAGGATGCGTCGATTTAAGCGTTAGAGCGTAGTTTGTGCGTCCAACTGGACGCACCTCGCTCTAATCGAGCGGGACGCTGAGCGATGTATGTCATACGCATGAAGAACTGCGCTTTCTTCGCCCGGCACGGCGTGCTGGATGAGGAGGAGACGCTCGGCCAGCGCTTCTATGTCGACGCCGCGCTCACCGTCGAACCCGGCCGCGCGCTGGTCGACGATTCCATCGAGGATACCGTCCACTATGGTGTCGCCTTCGGGGTGATCGAAAAGATCATAACCGGGGAGAGGCGTTTTCTGATAGAAGCGCTGGCGCTGGAGGTGGCCCGGGCGCTGACGGCCCGGTTTCCCCAGATCAAAAAGGCCGAGATTACCGTGCGCAAGCCGAACGCTCCGGTGCCCGGTGTGCTCGATCATGTCGAGGTGACCGTTGTCTGGCCCGAATAATACTGTCTACCTCAGCCTTGGCGGCAATCTCGGCGACCCGGCAAGGTCGATGGGCGCGGCGCTGCGCATGCTGGACGCCGACGAGAACGCGCGCGTCGTTGTCGTCTCCTCGCTTTACCGCACGCCGCCCTGGGGCAAGCTCGACCAGCCGGATTTTCTCAATGCGGCTGCCGAAATTTCGACTGTGCTCGCACCACATGCTTTGCTCGATCTCTGCCTCGATGTAGAGCGCAGGCTGAAGCGGGTGCGCGAGGAGCGCTGGGGTCCACGCCTGATCGACATCGACATTCTGGTGTTCGGCGATCGGATTATCCACGAAACCGGGCTGGAAGTGCCACATCCGCGCATGCTGGAGCGCGCTTTCGTTCTGGCGCCGCTGGCCGAGATCGCGCCTGACCTCACCGTCGACGGCAGAAGCGTGGCGGAGCGGCTTGCCGCTCTCGACAGCGCCGGCATCGAGCAATTGCCGTCCGGCCGGGATTGGTGGCTGACCTAAACGGCGTGTTTTCAAATGGAACCGCTGCGCTGCTCTATCTCTTTGTTTACGCATTGGATTTAACCGAAAGCCGCTTCGCACCTTTCGCTCCGATGCACTGAGCTCAGCCGGAAAATCCGCCGCCGTCGAGGAACACCTGTTCCTCCGGCGTCGTCTCGCGGCCAAGCATCCTGTTTCGATGCGGAAAGCGGCCGAAGCGCTGAATGATCTCCAGGTGCTCGACCGCATATTTCAGATAAGATTGGGCTTTGGCGGTAGTGAGGTCCACTGATTTGAGCTGGTCGGCGAGATGCTCCGAATGCTCATAAGGCAGATAGAGGAAGACGCGCAGCTCTTCGTCGAGCGCCAGATCCTGGCCGGCGGCGATCGCCTTCTCGGCAAAATGCCTTGCCAGCGGGTCGGTCGCATACATATGGCCGGTGCCGCGAAAGCAGTTTCGCGGGAACTGGTCGAGCAGGATCATCAGCGCCAGTGAGCCTTCGGCATGCTCCGACCAGTCGTCGCATTCACGCCGCGCGGCAGCGTAGTGCAGGTCGAGAAACCGATTGCGGAACTCCGCGTCGAAGGCGTCATTCTTCTCGAACCGTGCGTCTTCCCCAACGTCACGCCAGAATTTGGTGACGGAGAGCGCGCGCTCGTCCAGTTCGATCATCTGTTTGCTCCAGGTGTTAAATCCGCAGGCTCGGATTTATGCAGAACGCCGGCGGTTTCTTCATTGAGCGCCTGACCGGCGTGGCGTGGCTGGCTGAGCGGTGTCGGAATCGGCGTGCCGATATTGCCCTTGAGGAAGCGCGCTCCGGCGCGAACGCCTTCGGCGAGCTGCAGCTCGAAGCGGGCGGCATCGCGGTGGCGGACGTCCTCGATCACGTCGGCGACTTCCTCCGGGTCGACGCCCAGCGCTTCCAGCGTGGAGCCGCCGAAGACAAGCGCTGATTCGAAGGTTTCGCGAATCTGGAAATCGACGTCGGCACGTATCAACTGGAGTGCGGTTCCGCGGTCGAAAGCGCGTGCCAGCACGGTCAGCAGGGGAAACTCCGCCTTGATGAGCTTTGCGATGCGGACCGCGACATCGGGTTTGTCGACGCAGATCAACACGGCGCGCGCGCGGCCAGCGCCTGCGGCACGCAGAATGTCCAGCCGCGTGCCGTCGCCATAATAGACCTTGAAACCGAAATCGGCCGCCGCCTGGATCATCTCGACCTCATTGTCGATGATCGACACATCGATCCCGCGCAACAGCAGCGGCTGGCTGGCGATCTGGCCGAAGCGGCCGAAGCCGATGATCAGCACGCTGCCGGTAAGGCCATCGGCGATGTCGACGCCTTCGAGCGACTGCTCGTCGCGCGGCGTCAGATACCGCAATGCCAGAATGGCCAGCGGTGTCAGCACCATGGAGATGATGACGATCGCCGTCAGGGTCGCGTTAGCCTGGCTGTCGATGATGCCGACCGCCGCGGCTGCGGAATAGAGAACGAAGGCGAATTCGCCGCCTTGCGCCATGAAGACGGCACGCTCGAGCGCTTCCCGGTGACCGGTCTTGAGGATGCGGGCGACGAGATAGATGCCGATCGCCTTTATCACCATGTAGGCGACGACGTAGATGACGACAATCCGCCAGTTCTCGATGACCACATGCAGGTCGAGCGACATGCCGACAGCGAGGAAGAACAGCCCGAGCAGCACACCGCGGAACGGTTCGACATCGGCCTCGAGCTGATGGCGGAAGGTGGATTCCGACAACAGCACGCCGGCCAGGAAAGCGCCCATCGCCATCGACAGGCCGCTGAGCTGCATGGCAAGCGCCGACCCCAGAACCACCAGAAGGGCGGCTGCGGTCATCACTTCGCGGGCGCGGGCGTCCGCCAGGATGCGAAAGAACGGATTGAGCAGATAGCGCCCGGCCAGCACCAGCCCGACGATGGCGGCAAGGCCGATGCCCACCTCCATCAGCCGCTGCGTCAAGCTCATATCGGCGCCGCCCGGCGCTAGGAAGGCGATCAGGGCCAGCAGCGGCACGATCGCCAGGTCCTCGAGCAGCAGGATGGAGACAATGCGCTGGCCTTTGGGCGCGGCGATCTCACCGCGCTCCTCCAGAAGCTGCATGACGATCGCCGTCGAGGTCAGCACGAAGCCGGCGCCGGCGACGAAGGATTGCGAGACCGGAAAACCTCCCGCCAGTCCGACGCCGGTCAGCAACAGCGCGCACACGCCGACCTGCAATGCCCCAAGGCCAAAGATCTCTCGCCTGAGTCCCCACAGCCGCGACGGTTGCATCTCCAGCCCGATGATGAACAGGAACATGACGACGCCGAGCTCGGCGACGTGAAGAATCGCTTCCGATTCGGAAAAGATGCCGATGCCGAACGGGCCGATGACCACGCCGGCCGCCAGATAGCCGAGAATGGAGCCAAGCCCCACGCGCTTGAAGATCGGTACGGCGACAACACCTGCGGCGAGCAGCGCCACCACGTGGATTAGATCGCTGCCCGCTGCTTCTGCCGCCATGCCTGCCGTTCCGTTCTCTCTAGGGGCCGCCGCACGTGCTGCGGCATCGAGCGGCCAAGATAGGGGCTTCGGCTGAAATCGAACAGTCCGAATCCGGAAACTGGTGCAGCAGCGTTGCAGGCGCGCTCCACAGCTTTATGCACCCGCTGCAATCGGGCGCTAAGGACGCGCGGCTTTGGCCGTGAAGGGCGGACGACGATCAAGTCGGCCGCCTTTTTTGAGGGAGACGACTGACATGTAGATTTTTTTGCTTGTTGCCGTTGGCATCGCGGCACTCGCCGGATCGGCCTGCTCGAAGGCGCCGGACTGCACGACCGAAATGCTGTCCAAGAAAGCTCAGGACATGACTGCAGCCGTTCAGGAGGCCGTTACCAAGGATCCGGCCAAGGCAGCCGACCTCACCGCCAAGGTCCAGGCGGTCATAACCAAGTATCAGGGCACGACGACGGCGGACGAGGCCTGCAAGGCCTATGACGAGTTGATCACCGCCATCAAGGGCTGAGCATCGATCGGAGTTTTGGAGAAAGCGGTGGCGGTGGCTGCCGCTTTTTTGCAACTAGAGTAGAGCGCCGCCTATCGGACGTGCAAAAGGTCGCTCAGTTCGGCGCTATGGAGCCGACTTCGACCGTATCGACGCGCTTCAGCTTCATGCCAATGACCGGCACTAATTGCTGGTCGACGCGCACCGCAACCGTCACCGTCATCGAATTGTCGTTGGGGACAAGAGCCTGCATGACGCCGCGCAACTGGTTGCGGTTGATGGTGAAGACGACCTTGTTGGCGCTGACCACGTTGCCGCCGATAATGTCGAGGCCGGAACCGGCAGCACCGCCCATGAAGCTGCCCTTGTAGCCCTCGCGGCCTTTGTGCTGGATCGTCGCCGACATCTGCTGGGTGAACATGCCGACCCGGCAGCCGCCGTCGAGCGACATGCCGATCTTGCCGTCTGGTGTCGAACCGGTGAAATTGCAGGTGAATTTCGTGCCCTTGTATTTGCCGGCGACGATTTCCCCCGGGCCGACCCATTCGCCTTCCACCGATTGAAAGAACTTCTTGTCCCGTTCTGCTGCAAGGGTCTTTTCGGCCATGCCGGCAGTTGTTGAAACCGCGACCGCCATTGGCAGGACGCTAGACAAGATCACGCTTTTCATCGACGACACCCGGCAACAAAGAGACTGTTTGGAACCCGTCCGACCATGAACAAGATTGGTTAATGCTTCGTCACCGCTAGCGCATGGCTCCGAAAATCGGAAGCGATTTGCGCTGGGATCATGCGCGGATCAAAGTGCTTCAGCGTCCTTTTCGCGCCCACTAGACGTGCGGCGCTGGAGATAGTTGTCAATTGTCGGAAGCCGATGTTTCCTTGTGCTTTTTCGTTGCAAACGATGTCAGCGCGGACAGGAAATCACCCATGCCGGGGCGTCTCGTGGCGCTGAAGGGCAGGGGCCTTGCGGTCTCCATGGCAGCAATGCCGATGCGCGCCGTCATCATGCCGTTGACGACACCTTCGCCAAGCTTGGCCGAGAGCCGAGCAGCGAGGCCATGGCCGACGATCTGCTGAACGAAACTGTCGCCGACGGCAATCGAGCCGGTCACCGCCAGATGAGCGAGAACGCTGCGCGCCAGCCGGAAGAACCCCAGCGTGCCCGGCCGGCCGCCATAAAGTTCCGACAGCCGGCGAATCAGCCGGCCCGCTTCGAACACGACATAGGCGACGTCGACCAGAGCGCGAGGGCTGACCGCCGTCACCAGCGACACACGCTTTGCCGCTTCGAGGATCATCACCTTGGCGCGCGCATCGAGGGGGCCGAGGATTTCGGTCTCGGCCAGGCGCACCAGATTGCCACCGTCGATGATCTCGTCGCGCAAGTCTGCCAACGCACGTCTGCCGGCCGCGGTTTCGGGTTTGGCCGCGACAAAGGCCGAGAGTTCGTCGACCACGGCGCGAGCGGCCTTCGGATCGTCGCGGGCAATGGCGTCGAGTGCCCGCTTCTGTAGCTTTTCGACCTCGGCGAGGCGGGCGATCGCCAGGAATTCGCGGACGAGGATGACCAGAAGCGCCAGCACCGCGATCACGGCCATCCCGGCGGCAAGCCAGCCCAGCCATTCGGCACGTGCGAACAGATCGCGAATCAGCTGATCGGTCCAAAGGCCGAGGGCCAGCGAAACCAGAACGCCCAATGCGCCGAACAACAAGCCACCTGATATCGAACGCTTACGCGGCGCGGTCGCCGGCGGCGGTTCGGCGGCGATAATATCTGGCTCGTCGAAAACGTCGATTTCCGCCGGAGTGACGACGGCAAGATCGGCCTTCGCGGCGCGTGGCCTTCTGGCCGATGGAGCGTCGGGCTGCCGCAAGGCTGCCCGTTCTTTTGGCGCGGCTTCCGGCTCGATGCGAAAAGCCGCCGGCTTGCGGGGCGCGGTCATGCCAGACGATCTCCGATCAGGAACTGCAGGGCGCGGTCGAGCCTGATATGCGGCAGCGACAGCGTGACGCCTTCAGCCGTGCTTTCGAGCTTTGGCGGGCGAAAGCGCACGAAGCGGATTGCCGGGTCATCATTACTTTGTCGACGGTCTGGACTTTGCCGATGGTCTGGGCTCTGCCGATTGTCTGGCCCAGAGACTTCGAACACCGTGTCAATTTTCTCTGGTAAGTCACCGGGAAATATGGCTGTTTCGGTTCTTCCATCAAATGTTTCGCCGTTGATCTTTTCACCTTTCAACGGTGTGCCAATGATGACCGGCAACGTCTCACGGCCTTGCTTGACCGTGCCTTCCCGGGTCGCGCGCACCGCCGCCAGGGCAACTACGTCGACATCGGCGCCGGTGAAATTCGCCCGCGCCACGGCACGGTCGGCGAGCCGCCGCACGATCGCCTGCAGCCGGTCGTGGCTTTCGTGGTGCAGATGGTCCGCCTTCGTCGCCGCTACCAATATGCGGTCGATGCGCCTTGAAAAAAAGTCGGTCAGGAAATTGCCGCGGCCGGGGCGGAAACATGCGAGGATTTCGGTCACAGCACGTTCGAGATCGGCCATGGCGCCGGGGCCCGCGTTCAAGGCCTGCAGGGCGTCTATCACCACGATCTGACGGTCGAGGCGCGTGATGTGCTCCCGGAAGAACGGCTTTACGACATATGTCTTGTAGGCCTCGTAGCGCCGCTCCATCATCGCCTGAAGCGACCCGGAACGCGCCCGCCGCTCACTCAGGCCCGGCAAGGGCGCGAAGGTCAGTGCCGGCGAGCCCTCAAGATCGCCGGGCATCAGGAAACGGCCGGGTGGCAGGGTTGAAAGCGCCCGCTCGTCGAGCTTGCATGCCTTGAGATAAGCGGCGAAGCTGTCGGCGAGGCGGCGCGCCGTCATCTCGTCGGCGTCCGCATTCGGATCGACCGTTGCCGAGAGCGCGCGCCATTCCTGTGAAAGGTCGACGCGCACCGGCAGCACGGCCATCTCGAAGGCTTCGCGTGAGAAATCAGCGTAGGATTTGCCGAGCAGCGGCAGGTCGAGCAGCCATTCGCCGGGATAGTCGACGATATCGACCGACAATCTGCCCGATGAAAACATGCGGCTCCAGCCGGGGGCCGATTCATATTCGATGGTGAGCCTCAGCTCGGAAATGGCACGTGTCGAATCCGGCCACAGGCGGTCGTTGACCAGGGCCGCTACGTGATCCTCGTACTGGAATCGCGGTACGGCGTCATCCGGTTGCTCTTCGAGGAAGGCACGGGCGATGCGTCCCGATTTCTGCGCCGCGAACAGCGGCAAGCGCCCGCCATGGATCAGATTGTGGACAAAGGCTGAGATGAACACTGTCTTGCCTGCGCGGGAAAGGCCAGTGACACCCAGCCGCAGCGATGGCGAAAAAAGCCCGGTAGCACGCCCCGACAGCGTATCCAGGGCAATCTTCGCCTCGTCGGTGAAAGTGGTCAGCGATGATGCCAAAATGCGTCTCTCGGGGCTTCGGTACGACCCGATATAGACGCTGCCGCCTAGTGTGGCGAATCCGAAATTCGCAGTACCTTGGAGCAGCGCAGTGAGCGAATTTCGGATTCTAAGCCACACCAGCAAATCATTGAATTCGCGCATGAACCCGAACCATAGGTTCGGAAAAGATCATGCGCAAAATTGAGTTCTACAGCGTCCTTTGCGCGTCCAGGAGGACGCGCGGCGCTGTAGTATGCTTTTGGATTTGAAGATCCTGAACGCTGATGCCATTGAAGTGGCAGGAACTTCAAATCCACCACGCTAGGTTGAAATGGCGTCAGAGATCGGCCGGCGTCACGAAGGCTTCGAGATAGCCGGTGCCTTGCGCGGCATTGGCAAGACTGCCTGGAAAACGGACGACCGCAAGGCCGGAGGCCGGGAAGCCGTGGTTCAGAATTCCCCTCGCAGCCTCGTCGCCATCGCCCGAAAGCGCGATAGTAAGATCTTCCGTCATCGGGTTGTGGCCGATGACGAGCAGCGAGCCTGGCCCGCCATTGCCGCGGATGATCGAGAGATAACTGGCGGCGTCCTCGCTATAGAGCGTGTCCAAGAACAGGACCCGGCCTGTATCGGTGTGGCCGGCCAGGCCTTCCAGCGTCTGGCGCGCTCGCTTTGCGTTGGAGCAAAGGGTGAGGTCCGGAATGTAGCTGCGGGCCCGCATGGCCGCACCCATGGTTTCGGCGTCGGCGAGGCCGGATGCGTCGAGCGGACGGTCGAAATCGCGCATGCCGGGCAGGGCCCATCCGGCCTTGGCATGCCTCAACAGGTAGAGCTTGCTCACCGGCCCTCGCTTGTGCCAAACACCGAAACTCGTCAAAAGGCGCTGCAGGATTAGCCATGAGAACGGCCTTATGCACAATGGCCGGCACCTTTCAAACCCAACAAATCATACGCGAATTCGGTCGTGCCCTTCATGCGAATGATGCGGCCAATACCGTTTTGCCCGACATTAACAATTGCGTGAAACTGTCGTCGATTACGCTTGTGCAGCATTCGGTCCGCGAATATATAGGCGCCAAAATTGGGGCTGTTTGGGTGAGTCGAATGAACGACATCGTTACTGCCGATTACGTACCCTCCGAAGACGAGCCGTTCATGAACGAACGGCAGAAATCCTACTTTCGCCTGAAGCTCGTCACCTGGAAGAACGACATACTGCGCGAAGCGCGCGAAACTCTCGAAATCCTGCAGCAGGAAAACGCCAACCATCCCGATCTCGCTGATCGCGCCTCTTCGGAAACTGACCGCGCCATCGAACTTCGCGCCCGCGATCGCCAGCGAAAACTCATTTCAAAAATTGATTCCGCGCTTCAGCGCATTGATGAAGGCACTTACGGCTATTGTGAGGAAACCGGCGAGCCCATCGCGCTGAAGCGGCTCGATGCGCGTCCGATCGCGACCTTGTCGATCGAGGCGCAGGAGCGCCACGAGCGCCGCGAGAAGGTCTACCGCGACGACTGAAGCACAGGCGGAGCGCCTAAAAAGCAGCCGATAGCGAATTTTGTCATGGCCGGTCTCCGGACATTTTTTGTTAGCTGTTCGCTGCCCCGGTTTCTGGCCGGTTATCTTTTCTGGCTGGAAAGCTCGCCGAGAAGCTTCGTCATCTCGTCATCGAGAGACGACGGTGCCTTTGCCGCCGGCTTGCTCTCCGGCTTGGTGGGGTGCGGGTCATCAAACGAGACCTCGAGCTCCCTCATCAGCGTATCGTCAATAGAATCCTGCTTTGGCGGGGAATCCTGTCTTGCCGGCGATGGCGCCTGTCGAAAGGCAGTGGCGTTCGCCGATCCGTAGGCGGGCAGCGGCGTGACGGTCGCCGATTGATGACTTTGCGCTGCTGGCTTCGGCGCTGGCGCCGTCTGATGGGGCCGGACAGGCGCCGGGGCCGCGCTTACCGGCTGCGGAGGCGGTGCTTGCGTCATTGGCGCAGGAGCCGGTTGAGGCGCGCGCGGCCGCGGTGCCGGCTGATGGCCGCCGCTATCTCCGGTCAGTGCAGGACGGCGCAGCGCCGACAGCCGGATGTCGCGTTCGACGACGACATCGGTTGGGCCTCCGATCAACAGCAGGTGCTCGATGTCGTCGCGGCGCACCAGCACCAACCGGCGGTGACTGTCGACAGCGGTGGCGTCCATGACGGCCAGGCGCGTCTTGCGGTTCCTGCCACCGGCAACGAATGTTCCAAAGGTCAGATTGCGGACCAGCTTGATGATGAGGAGAATAATGGCCAGAAGGACAAGCGCGACCAGCGTCCACAGGATTTCCGCGGCATAAGGACCCAAAACGCTATCCAGCCCTTGCATTAGTGCCCCCGTATCGGCTTTCGAAGAAAAGTGACACTAGACTGTTGCGGCACGCCCCTGCAAGTTGCCTTTCGCGCTTCTTGAACAGCTTGAAACGCCAATCTGGTGGATTTGAAGTACCTGCGAATTGAGTGCGTCAGCGTTCCCACTTCAAATCCACCACACTGGATTTTCAGCAAGTTGCTGATGTGATGAATCCGAAATTCGCTCCGCGTTGCACCAAGGTGATGCGAATTTCGGTTTCACCACACCAGGCGCAGAACGGGCGTCATTTTTAGCGGACATTTGCCGCCAAGGCCTTTTCCGGACCCTGAGAATGTGATTCAACCGGGCAGGGGCAAGTACCGGATTTCACGAGCAGGGGGCATATGGCCAAGGAAGCGCGCGGCGATTTCTATCCGGTACCGATCGTCGACCAGAACACGCGACCGGGTGCGGTCACCCGGCTCATCGTCTTCATCGTCGTCCTGACCGGCGCTGCGATCGTCTTCGGCCTTTTCCGCGAACGTCTTGGCGATCCATTCCTGCTCGGAATGCTTGGTGTGCTGGCGATGATCGGCGTCGGCTTCCTGTTCGCCACCGCCATCGGCTTCGTGCAGATCACACCGCGCTCGACGAGTGACGAGCTATCGAAAGCGTTTGTCGATTCGATGTCGCAAGGTCTTCTGGTCACGGACACCAAGGGTCGTGTCGTCTACGCCAATCGGGCCTATGCCGACATGACGGGCGCCGCGTCCGCGGCGGATCTCAAGACGGTCGAAAGTTTGCTGTCCGACGTTCCCGAGGCCTCGGTGACCATATACCGGCTCGCCTCCGGCCTGCGCGACGGCCAGCCCGGCGACGGAGAGTTTCGGCTTGCGCAATCCATTCGACCCGGCGCCGAGCCGGGCGCGCGCTGGTACCGTGCCCGCGCCCGCGCCTTCAGCGTCCCGGGCCAGCGGCTGCCCTTGCTCGCCTGGCAACTCGCCGATATCTCGGAGGAACGGGCCGAGCAGGAGCGGTTCTTCCTCGATCTGCAGGAGGCCATCGACCATCTCGACCATGCGCCGGCCGGCTTCTTTTCGGCCGACCAGGAAGGCCGCGTCACCTATATCAACGCCACGCTGGCGGAGTGGCTGGGCATCGACCTGACGAGCTTCACGCCTGGTGCCGTTACGCTTCCGGAGATCGTCGCCGGCGACGGCATGGCGCTGGTCCGCTCAGTCAAGGCCGATCCTGGCACCACGCGCAATGCGGTCATCGATCTCGATCTGACGACGGTGAAAGGCGAGGCGCTGCCCGTGCGTTTCATGCATAGGGTCTCAGCCAGCCGCGAGGGTGTCAACGGTCCGACGCGCACCATCGTGCTCAACCGGACGCAAGGTGAGGACGCTTCCGCCGATCTTCGCGCCTCGGAGATCCGCTTCACCCGCTTCTTCAATTCGACGCCGATGGCAATAGCGGCGGTCGACAACAGCGGGCGCATCTTGCGCACCAACGCGCCTTTCCTGTCGCTGTTTTCCTCCGTCGTCGACGGGGACGCGGTCGATCGGCGCGTGCGGCTGGACACGGTGATCCATGAGCGCGACCGGCCCGCCTTTGCCGCGGCGTTCGAAAAAGCGCGACAAAGGCAGGCCGACATCGAACCGATCGATACGCTGCTGCCCGGCAATGAAGAACGGCACATGCGCTTTTACGTCAACGCGGTTGCCGACGGCACCGGCGAGGGCGCCGAAGAATCGGCTATCGTCTATGCCGTCGAGACCACCGAGCAGAAGGCGCTCGAGGGCCAGATGGCGCAAAGCCAGAAGATGCAGGCGGTCGGCCAGCTTGCCGGCGGCATCGCACACGACTTCAACAACGTCCTGACCGCCATCATCATGGCGTCGGACCTTTTGTTGACCAACCACCGCCCGTCGGACCCGTCCTTCCCCGACATCATGAACATCAAGCAGAACGCCAACCGGGCGGCTTCGCTGGTGAGGCAGCTTCTGGCCTTCTCGCGCAAGCAGACGCTGCGGCCGGAGGTGCTCAACCTGACCGACGTGCTTGCCGACCTGCGGATGCTGCTGGCCCGCCTGGTCGGAAGCGACATCAAGCTGAAGGTCGATCATGGCCGCGATCTGTGGCCGGTGAAGGTCGACATCGGGCAGTTCGAGCAGGTGGTGGTCAATCTGGCGGTCAATGCGCGCGATGCGATGCCGGCTGGCGGCGACCTCACCGTGCGCACCCGGAACGTGACGACAGAAGAGAGCAAAAGCCTACCCTACCGCGAACTTGCGCCGGCCGATTACGTGGTGGTCGAAGTCGAAGACACCGGCAGCGGCATCGCCCCCGAAGTCCTCAAGAAGATTTTCGAACCCTTCTTCACCACCAAGGAGGTCGGCAAGGGCACCGGCCTCGGCCTGTCCATGGTCTACGGCATCATCAAGCAGACAGGCGGCTTCATCTTCTGCGATTCCGAGGTCGGCAAGGGATCGGTGTTCCGCATTTTCCTGCCGCGCTACATTGCTGAGGCGAGAAAGGCAGGCGAGCCCGGCGAGGCACCGGTCGCACCGGCAAAGATCGCCGACGCAGCCAAGGATCTGTCGGGCTCGGCCACGGTGCTGCTCGTCGAGGACGAGGATGCCGTGCGCATGGGCGGCATGCGGGCGCTGACGTCGCGCGGCTACACCGTCCACGAAGCGTCCTCGGGCGTCGAGGCGCTGGAAGTCTTCGAGGCGCTCGGCGGCAAGGTCGACATTGTCGTTTCCGACGTGGTGATGCCTGAGATGGATGGGCCGACCCTGCTTGGCGAACTGCGCAAGCGGCAACCCGACATCAAATTCGTCTTCGTTTCCGGTTACGCCGAGGATGCGTTCGCCAAGAACCTGCCGGCAGACGCGCATTTCGGTTTCCTGCCGAAGCCGTTTTCGCTCAAGCAACTGGCCACAATCGTCAAGGATGTGCTGGAATCTTAGGGCATACTAATTCTCGCACTTGCGAAATGGCGTGAGACTGCCATGATTATGGCGAAACGGGCGGCGGGTTTTGGGGGAGCATACCGTGACGCCGCACAACGAGGCAGGCAAGGGTGATTATGCCGCAACAGTGCTGTTGCCGGGCGATCCGCAGCGTGCCGAATGGATGGCGGAAACCTTTCTGGAGGCGCCGCGCTGCGTCAACCGTCGAAGGGAGGCCCTCGGTTTTACCGGCCTGTTTCGCGGTAAGCCCGTCAGCATCCAGTCCACCGGCATCGGCGTCTCGTCATTCCTGATCTACGCGCATGAATTGCTGGACTTCCATGGCGTGAGGACACTGATCCGCACCGGCACCTGTGGCGCCCTGACGGCGGCGGTTAAACTGCGCAGCCTAGTGATCTCGCAGTCGGTGCGGGGTGAAAGTGCAGAGAGCGGCCAAGTCTTTGGGCTCTACGGTGCTGATGCCGGCCCCGATCCGGCGCTTTATGCCCAGGCATTGACGCGGGCTGCCGAAATCGGCATCGAACATCAGGCCGGGCTGACCATCTGCAGCGATATATTCTATCATCCCCAGGGGCGCGATCGCTTCGCCGAAGCACAGGCACAGGGCGCGCTGGCCGTGGATATGGAGACCAGTGCGCTCTATCGCATTGCCGCGCATTTCGGCGCCCGGGCCCTGTCGATGCTGACTGTCGTCGACAATGTGGTGACCGGCGAGCAAACCGACTATTCCGAACGCCAGGCGCTTTTCACCGATATGACTCGCCTGGCACTCGATGTTGCGATCGAAAGTTAAGCTGCTTGCCGCTTCGGGGCCGTGTGTTCCTCGATGCCCGGCCGATGGCCACGCAGATAGAGAGCACAGGTCGTGCGCAGCATCGAGGCGAAGTTCGGAATCTGGCCATTGATCTCGATAGCCTCGTCATAGAGCTTCGAGATGAATTTCGGGGTCGTCAGACCCTGGCTGTCGGCGATCTCGTCGAGCAATGCCCAGAACGTCGCCTCGAGTTGGATGCTCGTCGAGTGCCCGTCGATGCGGATCGATCGATTGATCTGCCGGTAGCCCTCCGGATCCTGCCCGGCAAAAACTCTGCACATCGTTACCTCCCGTTCTTATTGGTCTTGGCCATTCTTGTTGATTTTAGGCGCAATCTGCAGCGATTCGCGCCTTTGAGCAGTGCCTATCGTGGCAAATTATCTTCAGCTGGAAAGCGGAAAACAGCAATCGGACTTTCGTCCTTAAAAGCGCGTCGCGTTTGAATGGATTCATGCGACGCGCTTTTAGGCCTCGTTCTTATGCATGTCGTTATCGCAAAACCGCTGCGCACTTTTGCGCGACATGCATTAGCGGTTTGCCACCCCGTCGTTAGATTAGCGCGTGGTAATCGGCTGCCACCACCTCTGCCGCAACCCGCGCATAATCACGCCGACGCGCATAAGGCGCTGCTGCGACGGAGTGTCATTTGGCGAAGACGATCCACACCATGATCCGGGTTCTGGACGAGGCCCGGTCCATCGACTTCTACCGGAAAGCCTTTGGGCTGGACGTCGCTGAACGGCTCGATTTCGAAACCTTCACGCTCGTCTATCTGAGCAATGCCGAGGCGGAGTTCGAGGTCGAGCTCACCGTCAACAAGGGCCGCCAGGAGCCTTACGCGCTCGGCGACGGCTACGGCCATCTCGCGGTTTCGGTCGCCGATCTGGACAGCGAACATGACCGGCTCGGCGCGCTTGGCCTGAGCCTGAAGAAGATCGTCGAGTTCAACCGCGACGGAGCGCTGCTCGCGCGCTTCTTCTTCATCGAGGATCCCGACGGCTACAAGATCGAGGTCCTGCAGCGTCAGGGCCGGTTCAAATAGGAGACATTACGGCCGCGCCGGCCAGCGCGGCGCCAGCCAGGGCACCTTCGGGTGCAGATAGCAAGCAAGGGAGGAACAAATGGTCACGATTTATGAGAGCAAGCCGGCCCATGAAAAGAAGCCCGGCCTATCGCGCCGCGAGCTTCTGAAGCGCGGCGGTGTCGGCGCGTTGCTGGTCATTTCAGGCAGTGCCGTCATCAGCCCGGAACATGCCTGGGGTCTCGAAACATCCGCGCTCAAGCCCGAAACCATGGCGACCCTGATTCACATGGCGCGCGACATCTACCCGCACGATCAAGTGCCTGACAAATATTACGCAATCGCCGTCAAGGCCCATGATGAGCAGGCCGGGAAAGACCCCATCCACAAAGATCTGATCGAAAAGGGAATTGCCGATCTCGACGTGAAGTCGGGCAAGGGCGGCTACACCGGTCTCGGCTGGGAGGAGCAGCGCATTACGGTGCTGAGAGAGATCGAGGACACGCCGTTCTTCCAGGCAGTCCGCGGCGGGCTTGTCGTCGGCCTCTACAACCAGAAGGAGGTCTGGCCGATCTTCGGCTACGAGGGCGAGTCCTACTCCAAGGGCGGCTACATGGCGCGCGGGTTCGACGACATCGAGTGGCTCTGAGCCCCATCGTCCCAAACCGTACACAACAGACATCACGGGAGGAATCCATGGCAGCACCATTTGATCTCAAGAACGATGGCGTGGTCGTCATCATCGGCTCGGGCGCCGGCGGCGGCACGCTCGGCAACGAACTCGCCCAGAAGGGCATCGATGTCGTCATCCTGGAAGCGGGCGCCCGCCACGAATATGAGGATTTCATCAACGACGAGTGGGATTCATTCGCCCAGCTCGCCTGGACGGACAAGCGCACGACCTCGGGAGACTGGCGGGTGGCGAAGGATTTCCCCAATCTGCCGGCTTGGATCGTCAAGGCGGTCGGCGGCTCGACCACGCACTGGGCGGGCGCCTCGCTGCGCTTTCAGGAGCATGAATTCAGAACGCTTTCGACCTACGGAAAACTGGAAGGCGCGAACCTGCTCGATTGGCCGATCACGCTTGCCGAGCTGGAGCCCTACTACGCAAAGGCCGAAGACAGACTAGGCGTGACGCTCACCAACAACATCCCGGGCCTTCCTGGCAACAACAACTTCAAGGTGATGAAGGCCGGCGCCGACAAGCTCGGCTACAAGGAGTGCCACACCGGCCGGATGGCAATCAATTCCGAGCCACGCGACGACCGCAATGCCTGCCAGCAGACCGGCTTCTGCTTCCAAGGCTGCAAATGGGGCGCCAAATGGTCGACGCTCTACAGCGAAATTCCCAAGGGCGAGGCGACCGGCCATCTCGAGGTCAGGCCAAACGCCATGGCGATCAAGATCAACCACGATCCCAGCGGCAAGGTGACCGGCGTCGTTTATGCCGACAAGGACGGCAAACTTCAGGAACAGAAGGCCCGCATCGTCGCCGTCGCGGGAAATTCGATCGAGAGCCCGCGGCTGCTGCTCAATTCGGCATCGAGCCAGTTTCCCGACGGCCTTGCCAATTCGTCGGGGCAGGTCGGCAAGAATTACATGCGCCACACCACGGGCTCGGTCTACGGCATCTTCGACAAGCCGGTGCATATGTATCGCGGCACCACCATGGCCGGTATCATCCGCGACGAAGCCCGCAACGATTCCTCGCGCGGCTTCGTCGGCGGCTACGAGTTAGAGACGCTGTCGCTCGGCCTGCCGTTCATGGCCGCCTTCCTTAATCCCGGCGGCTGGGGGCGTTCCTTCACCACGGCGCTCGACCACTACGACCATATGGCCGGCATGTGGATCGTCGGCGAGGACATGCCGCGCGAGGAAAACCGCATCACGCTGCATGCCGATATCAAGGACGAGCACGGCATGCCGGTGGCGGACGTCCATTTCGACGACCATGCCAACGACACGGCGATGCGCAACCACGCCTACAAGCAGGGCTCGGCGCTCTACGCGGCGGTCGGGGCGACGCGGACCTTCCCGACGCCACCCTATCCGTCGACCCATAATCTCGGCACCAACCGGATGAGCGAGAAGGCGACCGACGGCGTCGTCAACAAGCATGGCCAGGCGCACGACATCAAGAACCTGTTCGTGTCGGATGGCAGCCAGTTCACCACCGGCGGCGCTGAAAATCCGACATTGACGATCGTGTCGCTGGCGATCCGTCAGGCTGACTATATTGCCGAACAGATGTCGGCCAAGAGCATTTAGCCATACCCTCCCGACTTGCCTGCTGGCGCGGAACCTCGCAAGGTTTCGCGCCTCTTCCTGTCGGCTGTTCAACGCTTTGTGCAGGTCGAGGCGGTGAAGGCGCCGTCAGGCTGCTTCATGATGATGTCGAAGGACGGGCTGGTTTGACCGTCCAGGGTGGCTTGCGTGAGCGAGATCGAGTTGCCGCCGGTCGTATAGCCGCCCAACGGGCCCAACCAGGTGATCTCGCCGTTTGCATCCATCTGATAGTTGTAGCCCTGCCGGGCGGTTCCGAAGGTCACCGGGCCGCTATAGACATTCCCCTTGATGGTGATGTCGCCAAGGCTGAGGAACATGCCAAGCAGATAGACTTCGCAGTGATAGGTGCCGTCCGGCAATTTGCCGTCGGTGAAGTCGGCGCGTGCGCCGCCGGTGGCCGCAACCAGAAGCATGGTGCTGAAAATACAAGAAATCCTGGAGGCCATGACGTCGCTCTTTTGAAGATCGAACTTGCCCCATTTTCCTGCTGCGGTGCAACGGTTCGCCGTCTTTGATTTGGTTCTGCTCAAAATTGGCGCATTAATTCGCGAGTGATCAAAAATTAGGCGAGAGCGGGGGAGTTTTTTCCAGGCAGAGCACCGGCGGCGGCGCTTATCTTTGGCGGCTAATATATTAACCGGCTGATAGGGCTGGGAAATCCAAGCCCACTTAATTTTGCTCCCGCGGTTGGCACAGCCGTTGCATGGTCTGTTTGCGATGCGATCAACCAGTTAGGGAGTTTGAAATATGAGGGGCAGTTTCTCGACAATAACAAAAATGCTTTCGGCAGGCGCGGTTACGGCCGGCCTGCTGATGAGCGTCCCGGCCAGGGCGGCTGACGACACGATCAAGGTGGGTATTCTTCACTCGCTGTCGGGTACCATGGCGATTTCGGAGACGACGCTGAAGGACGCCATGCTGATGCTCATCGAAGAGCAGAATGCAAAGGGCGGCCTGCTCGGCAAGAAACTCGAAGCGGTCGTCGTCGATCCGGCTTCGAACTGGCCGCTGTTCGCCGAAAAGGCGCGCGAGCTGATCTCCAAGGACAAGGTCGCGGCGGTGTTCGGTTGCTGGACCTCGGTGTCGCGCAAGTCGGTGCTGCCGGTGTTCAGCGAGCTCGACAACATCCTGTTCTACCCCGTCCAGTATGAGGGCGAGGAGAGCGAGCGCAACGTGTTCTACACCGGTGCGGCGCCGAACCAGCAGGCAATTCCGGCCGTCGACTATCTGATGAGCGAGGACGGCGGTTCGGTGAAACGCTGGGTGCTTGAAGGCACCGACTACGTTTATCCGCGCACCACCAACAAGATCCTCGAAGCCTATCTGAAAGCCAAGGGCGTCGCCGCCGAAGACATCTTGGTCAACTACACGCCGTTCGGCTTCTCCGATTGGCAGACCGAGGTCTCGGCGATCAAGAAGTTCGGCTCGGCCGGCAAGAAGACCGCCGTCGTCTCGACCGTCAATGGCGACGCCAACGTGCCGTTCTACAAGGAACTCGGCAATCAGGGCATCAAGGCCGAGGACATCCCGGTCATGGCCTTCTCGGTCGGCGAGGAAGAGCTTGCCGGTCTCGACACCGCGCCACTCGTCGGCCATCTCGCCGCCTGGAACTATTTCCAGAGCATCGATACGCCCGAGAACGCGAAGTTCATTGCCGACTGGCACAAGTTCATCAAGAACGACAAGCGCACCACCAACGACCCGATGGAAGCCCACTATGTCGGCTTCAACATGTGGGTGAAGGCGGTTGAGAAGGCCGGCACCACCGATCCTGACAAGGTCATCGACGCCGTGATCGGCGTCTCGGTGCCGAACCTGACCGGTGGTTATTCGACCATGATGCCGAACCATCACATCACCAAGCCTGTGCTGATCGGCGAAATCCAGGCCGACGGCCAGTTCGAGACCGTCTCGCAGACGCCTGGCCTGGTGATGGGTGACGAGTGGTCTGACTATCTGGCTGATTCGAAGGACCTGATCTCCGATTGGCGCGCGCCTCTGTCCTGCGGCAACTTCAATGTTGCAACCGGCAAGTGTGGCGGCAAGGGAACCAACTGATCCTCCCGGGTCTGACGGTCGTGGATTTCTCCACGACCTAGACCGCGACGCGTCCGGGCGGCTCCTCCTCTCCTCCAGCCCGCCCGGACGCGAAGTTCAACCTTTCAAGAGTCGCCAGAAATCGATGATCTTCACCCGCGCGATCGGCCTGACGCTGCTGCTCCTCCTCCTGGGGATGCTGTCGCCGTCGAACGCTGCCGAAGCGGATCTGCGCGCCATCATTGCCAAATTTGCCACTGCCTCGAATTTTTCGGCCACCGAAGCTGTCGTGCGCGAGCTCGCGGCCACCGGTGACACTGCCGTCGAACGTCCGCTTGGCGCGCTTGCGGAGGGCGATCTTTACGTTCGCAAGGCCGATTCGCTGGTTTTCATCGGCAAGGAAGGCGGCGGCAGCGTTGCGCTGCTCGACCCGCTGAGCGGGGAAAAGTCCGGCGAGGCGGCCAAGGGCGAGATCACCAAGATCAAGGTCAACAATACGCTGCGCCGCGCCATCCGCGATGCTCTGGGCACACTGACGCTCGGCGCGAAAGATCCGGCTGCGCGCTTTGCTGCCGCCGACACCATGTTCAAGACGCCCGATGCCACAAACATCGAGCCACTCGATGCCGCAATCACCAGCGAGAGCGTGGCAAGCGTCAAAGCGCTGCTCGAACAGGCCCGCGCCGCATCGGTTCTGGTGTCGGACAGGCCGGAAGCCGACAAACTCGCGGCGATCGCCCTGATCGGCGCGCGCGGCGATCGCAACGCACTGTCCCTGCTCACCGCCGTCGAGGCCAATTCCGAAGGCGCGGTCAAGGACGCGGCGACGGCGGCGATCGCCAACATCAATTCGACGCTGGCGCTGTGGGATGCGGGCCAGAACATCTGGTACGGCATCTCGCTCGGATCGGTGCTGCTGCTGGCGGCGATCGGTCTCGCCATCACCTTCGGCGTCATGGGGGTCATCAACATGGCGCATGGCGAAATGGTCATGCTCGGCGCCTACACGACCTTTGTCGTGCAGGAAGTGATCCGAAACTCCTTTCCCGGCCTGTTCGACTGGTCGCTGGTCATCGCACTGCCGCTCGCCTTCTCGGTCGCGGCGCTCGTCGGCCTTGTCATCGAGCGGGGCGTGATCCGTTTCCTTTACGGCCGGCCGCTGGAGACGCTGCTGGCGACATGGGGCGTCTCGCTGATCCTGCAGCAGGCCGTGCGCACCATCTTCGGGCCGACGAACCAGGAGGTCGGCAACCCGTCATGGATGTCGGGTTCGTTCGATATCGGCCAGCTCGCCGTGACCTGGAACCGGCTCTGGATACTGGTATTCGCGCTCGGCGTGTTCGCGGTGCTGCTTTATGTGATGAAGCGCACGCCCTGGGGTCTGCAGATGCGCGCCGTCACCGCCAACCGCCGCATGGCCGCTTCGATGGGCATCAGGACACCATGGGTCGACGCGCTGACCTTTGCATTGGGGTCCGGCATTGCAGGCATCGCCGGTGTCGCGCTCAGCCAGATCGACAATGTCTCGCCCAATCTCGGCCGCGGCTACATCATCGACAGCTTCATGGTCGTCGTCTTCGGCGGCGTCGGCAATCTCTGGGGCACGCTGGTCGGCGCCTTCTCGCTCGGCATCGTCAACAAATTCCTTGAACCCTATGCCGGGGCAGTCCTCGGCAAGATTGTCGTGCTGGTCATCATCATCCTGTTCATCCAGAAGCGCCCGCGCGGCCTTTTCGCGCTGAAGGGCAGGTCGGTGGAAGCATGATCACGGGACGCTTCTTCGCCGCCGGCGCCGATCGCCGCATCGCGATCACGATCTTCATCCTTTTGGCGGTCGCCTTCATCGTGCCGCTGCTCAATCTTGCGGTCTCGCCGACGAGTGCGTTCTACGTGCCGTCCTATGTCGTCGCGCTCACCGGCAAGTATTTCTGCTACGCGCTGCTCGCTTTGGCGCTCGATCTCGTCTGGGGCTATTGCGGCATCCTTTCGCTCGGCCACGGCGCCTTCTTCGCGCTCGGCGGCTATGCGATGGGCATGTATCTGATGCGCCAGATCGGTTCGCGCGGCGTCTACGGCAATCCGCTGCTGCCGGACTTCATGGTGTTCCTGAACTACGGGGAATTGCCGTGGTTCTGGTACGGTTTCGACCAGTTCTGGTTTGCCGCGATCATGGTGCTTGCGGTGCCCGGCCTGCTCGCCTTCGTCTTCGGCTGGTTCGCCTTCCGCAGCCGCGTCACCGGCGTCTACCTGTCGATCATCACCCAGGCGATGACCTATGCGCTGCTGCTTGCGTTTTTCCGCAACGACATGGGTTTCGGCGGCAACAACGGCCTGACCGATTTCAAGGATATTCTCGGCTACAACGTGCAGGCGGATGCGACACGCTCGGCATTGTTCGCGGCCAGCGCCGCCACGCTGGCGCTCGCCGTCTTCGTCACCTGGGCAATCGTCGGTTCCAAATACGGCAAGCTGCTGATGGCGGTGCGCGACGCTGAGAGCCGCACCCGCTTTCTCGGCTGGCGCGCGGAGAACGTCAAACTGTTCGCCTTCACCGTGTCGGCTGTCATGGCCGGCATTGCCGGCGCGCTCTACGTGCCGCAGGTCGGCATCATCAATCCAGGCGAGTTCGAGCCGTCCAATTCGATCGAGGTCGTGGTGTGGGTGGCCGTAGGCGGGCGCGGCACCATCGTCGGGCCGATCATCGGCGCGCTTGTGGTCAATGCCGGCAAATCCTGGTTCACCGGCGTGCTGCCCGAGTTCTGGCTGTTTGCGCTGGGCGGACTGTTCGTCGCCGTCACGCTGTTCCTGCCCAAGGGCATTGTCGGCATGTGGGATTCCTGGCGCGGCAATGCCAAGGCGCTGCGTGCGGCCTCGATTGCCGAGGAAGCCGGCACCGATCAGGATGCCCCGGCGCCGCCGAAGATCGTTCGCAGTGCCGCGAGGACGCCCGGCGACTGGTCCGCGTCCGGCCCCGAACCGCAGCCGGCGGAGTGAGCGATGTCGAAGAGCAACACCATCCTCTATCTCGACGGCGTCTCGGTTTCCTTCGACGGCTTTCGCGCCATCAACAATCTGTCGCTGGTGCTCGACAAGGGCGAGATGCGGGCAATCATCGGTCCCAACGGCGCCGGCAAGACCACGATGATGGACATCGTCACCGGCAAGACGCGTCCCGACGCGGGCGAGGTCTACTTCGACGGCCAGGTCGACCTGACCAAACATGACGAGGCCGAAATCGCCATGATGGGCATCGGCAGGAAATTCCAGAAGCCGACCGTCTTCGAAAGCCACACGATCGAGGAGAACCTGGTGCTGGCGCTGAAGGGCCCACGCTCAATCTTCCCGGCGCTACTCCATCGCCGCTCGGCCGCGGAGGCGCGGCAGATCGACGACATCCTCGGCATCACCCGGCTGGGCGACAAGCGCGATGAACTCGCCGCCAATCTCAGCCACGGACAGAAGCAATGGCTCGAGATCGGCATGCTGCTGGCGCAGGATCCGAAGCTGCTGCTGGTCGACGAACCTGTCGCCGGCATGACCGACGCCGAGACCGAGGAGACCGCGCGGCTGCTCAAGGATATTGCGCGCGACCACTCAGTCATCGTCGTCGAGCACGACATGCATTTCGTGCGCGAGCTCGGCGTCAAGGTCACCTGCCTGCACGAAGGTTCGGTCCTGTCCGAAGGCTCGCTCGATTTCGTTTCGGCCGACGAGCGTGTCGTTGAAGTCTATCTGGGGAGATAATCATGGTCTGGCGCGTTCCGTTCCATCATTTCGACCTTTCGTTCTTCAGGCGTTGGGGAAGGCGCTGACCATGCTCGAAGTCTCCAACGCCACGCTGCACTACGGCGCCGCCCAGGCGCTGCGTGGCGTCTCGCTGAAGGCCGGCGCGGGCAAGATCACCTGCGTGCTCGGCCGCAACGGCGTCGGCAAAACCAGTTTGATGAGATCGATCGTCGGCCACCACCGGCTGACGAGCGGAAGCGTTGCCTTCGAGGGGAAGGCGCTCGACCGGAGCGCGGCGTATGATCGCGCCCGGTCGGGCATCGCATTCGTGCCGCAGGGCAGGGAGATCTTCCCGCTGCTCACGGTGCGGGAAAACCTCGAATCGGGCTTTGCGCCATTGAGGCGCGCCGACCGCAACATTCCCGGCCATGTCTTCGAATTGTTCCCGGTGCTGAAGCAGATGCTCGGCCGCCGGGGCGGTGACCTTTCCGGCGGCCAGCAGCAGCAGCTTGCCATCGGCAGGGCACTGGTGATGCGGCCGAAACTGCTGGTGCTCGACGAGCCGACCGAGGGCATCCAGCCGTCGATCATCAAAGATATCGGCCGCGCCATCCGCTATCTGCGCGACCAGGCCGGCATAGCCGTGCTGCTGGTCGAACAGTATCTCGATTTCTGCCGGGAACTGGCAGACGAGGTCAACATCATGGACCGCGGGCAGATCGTCCACACCGGCCCGGCCGAGGATCTCGACCGGGCGGATGTTCGCAAGTTCCTGACCGTTTGATCGCAGACCCTCGAGATTAGCCGAACCATCTCTCCCCTCGTCATCCTGCGGCGAAGCAAGGAGCGAAGCGACGCGGCGCAGAGCCCAGGATCCATGCCGTGACATCCGCCGAAGAGTGCAGCGGTCAAGAATAGAAGCCGTTCTCCCCCCACCCTGGATTCTGCACTGTGGCGATGCTCTGAAGTTACGGCGTTGGGTCTTCGCTCCGCTTCGCGTCACTGCGCCCAAGGATGACGAAATCACGAAAGCCGCTCAGTCTTTCCTGAACGCCTCTGGCGCGCCGAGGATTGCATGCTAGGCTTTACTTGGCCTTGTTGAGTCGGCCGCTTTCCGTATCAGTCTCGTTGACGGATCAAGGTGAGGCGTGGGCTCAGCCGGCACGTTCTGTGCAAGCAACCCCTTCCTGCGATCCGATTTTTGTTCGATGCATTTGGGGCACTTGGGCCAGGGACGCCGATGGAACGTTACGTCGAGGACTACCAGAAACGACGGCTCACCGAGCGCGTCGACATCATGACCGCTATCAATGTTCTGAAATCGCAAGGATACGACCACGACGAGCTGATCGCAGAGATCACCAAGGTCTTCTACGTCGATCTCGATACCTACAACGAGGTCGTGATGGCGGCGTGAGGGCTGACGGAAGGGGCGGATGCGCTATACCGCCACGCGGCTAACTTGCGCGTCGGAAGGTCGAGGCCGCGACGCGGTTGCGACCGCCACGCTTGGCGGCATAGAGCGCCTTGTCGGCGGCGCTGAGCACCTTGTCAAAGCTCATGCCGTCCTTGCTGCCGAAAGCGTATCCGGCGCTGACCGTACATGTCAGGGGACGGGTTTCGGTCTCGATGACACGCGCGGCGAAGGAGGTGCGTATACGCTCGGCGGTGAACTCCACCGCTTCGGGCAGGGTGCGCTTCAGAACCAGCGCGAATTCCTCTCCGCCCATGCGCGCGGCGACATCGGTCGGGCGAAGGTTCTCGACCAGGTCCTCGGCGAACACTCTCAACACCTGATCGCCCGTGGCGTGCCCGAACTCGTCGTTGATGACCTTGAAGCCGTCGAGGTCGAACATGACCACCGCCGTGAAAGCCCCGATCGGGGCGCCGCCATTGAGATCGAACAGCGCGCGGCGATTGAGCAGGCCGGTCAGCGGATCGGTCAGCGCGTTCAGACGGTGATATCGGGCCAGACGGCCCTGGTTGAGTGCCAGCGAAAGGGCGCCGATGCCGGTCATGCTGGCGATGACGACGACGAGGCTCAGATCCTCGGCCCAGTTGCTGGGCGCATGTCCGAGGACAAGCTTCCCATCCCATGCAAGAGCCATGGCGCACAGCACAAAGGAAATGCCGGTGGCCGAGTAGAGCACGGTAAGGCCGATGATCGGGACAGGAGTTTCAGCGCGCCCGACCCAGTACTGATAGGCCGTTGAAAACAGAATCAGGGCGGCAAGGAAATTTTCGAATATGAAGCCGAGCCCGTCATATCCGAGCGCCATCGGCGGCAGCGCCAGGGCAAGCGAGATGCAGCTGCCGAGCACCGTCAGCGGGATCGGCGACTGGCCTGACCTGAACTGGTAGGCGGCGCCCAGCATGGTCGAGAACCCAACCAGGAGCAAGGCGAAGGTCGCGATACCGAGGATGCGTCCGGGCGTCTCGATATAGTCCTCGTATATGAATACGTCGCCGACGACCAACAACGCGCTGATCGACCATGTCAGGAGAAACTTTTCAGTTCGCGCGGTTAGCCAGATGCCGAACAACGTCAGGCTCAGGCAGGCGGCGGAAAAACCGACAGCCAGCAGAAGTGAGTGGTAGTCGAGCGACATGCCCTAACCCGCGGCTGCCCCAGCTCCGCGAATTCATGCAGCAAGGAGGTATCGATAAGGTTACGACGGCTGTGAAGATGCCATGATTCGACGTTGTCAGCCGGTGACGCGCTTCATCAGCGCCATGGCGCCGAACGGCGCGCGGACCTTGCCCTCGGTGATGAAGTAGACGAACACATCGCGCGGTTTGACCGGTGCGTCGGTTGGCGGATCGGTGCGCGGCAGGTCGGCCGGCGCCTTGCCTTCCGCCCAGGTTTTTGCCCGTGCCGCCCATTCGTCGAGCGCCTTTGGCGTGTAGCAGTCGGGATTATCATCGCTGCCGGTCTGCAACCGGACATAGATGAAATCGCCGGTGATGTCGGCGATCCCAGGATATTTGGCGTGGTCGGCGTAGACGATCGCCACCTTGTATTTGCGCGCCAGGGCAGCGAATTCCGGCACGACGAAGCTGTCGTTGCGCACCTCCACCGCATGGCGCAGCGCAACGCCGTCCTGCTTTTCAGGCAAAAGCTTGAGGAAGGCCTCGAAATCGTCCGGATCGAACTTTTTGGTCGGCGCGAACTGCCACAGGATCGGCCCGAGCTTGTCGCCGAGTGCGGCGACGCCCGACCCCAGGAAGCGCATCATCGATTCACCGGCCTCGCCGAGCACGCGGCGGTTGGTGACGAAGCGGTTGCCTTTCAGCGAATAGACAAAACCGTCCGGCGCCTCGTTAGCCCATTTGACGAAGGTCGGCTCCTTGAAACTCGAATAATAGGTGCCGTTGACCTCGATGCTCGCCACCTGCCGGGTAGCGTAGTGCAGCTGTTTCGCCTTGGACAGCTTGTCCGGATAGAACGACGCGTCCCATGGCTCGAAGGTCCAGCCGCCCATGCCGGCGCGAATTGTTCCTGATTGAGTCACTGTCGTCCTCCCGTTTGCTGAAAAGGATCAGGCGATGGCCGTTGTCTGGGTGGCTTTAGCCATGTCGACGACCGTCGATCCTGGCCGGTATGGATTGGGCCGACGACCCGTTTCGTGAAAGCCATAGGCTTTGTAGAGCGCGATGTTTCGTTCCATCCTGGCGTTGGTGTAGAGCCGCACCTCGGGCAAATGCCACAGGCGCGTCTGTTCGTCCGCCCACTTGAGCAGTGCGATGCCGAAACCCTTGCCCTGGAAAGCAGGGCCGACGGCGACGGAGAAGATCATCGTGTGGTTTGGGTGCCGCTCGAGGACAATCAGTCCGGCCGGCTCGCCGCTGCTTTCCAGCAGCCGGACCTCGCCGCGTTCGATCCGCGGCGCATAGTCCTCGGTGACCGGGATCGGCGGCGCGCCCAGCAAGGCCGTGTAGGGCGCATAGGCGGCTTCGGTCAGCCGGACGATTGTGGCGAGATCCTCAGCAAGCGCTCTTCTGATCTTCATTTGAAGGTTCTTCCAAACGCCAGCCAGTCCTCACTCACTCCGCCGCTTCGCGCTTGCCTCCGGGCCGCCGCTCCAGCAATTCGCGCAGGAACTGGCCGGTGTAGCTGCGCTTCTCGCGGACGATGTCCTCCGGCGTGCCTGACGCCACCAGCTCGCCGCCGCCGTCGCCACCCTCGGGACCGAGGTCGAGCACCCAGTCGGCGGTTTTTATGACCTCGAGATTGTGCTCGATGACGACCACCGTGTTGCCCTGGTCGACCAGCTCGTGCAGCACTTCCAAGAGCTTGGCGACGTCGTGGAAATGCAGGCCGGTGGTCGGCTCGTCGAGGATGTAGAGCGTCTTGCCGGTCGCCTTGCGCGACAGTTCCTTGGCGAGCTTGATGCGCTGCGCCTCGCCGCCCGACAGCGTCGTCGCCTGCTGGCCGACATGGATGTAGCCGAGGCCGACCTGTTTCAGCGTCTCCAGCTTGTCGCGCACGCCGGGCACGGCGGCGAAGAAATCGACGCCCTCCTCGACCGTCATGTCGAGCACGTCGGCAATCGACTTGCCCTTGAACAGGACGTCGAGCGTTTCGCGGTTGTAGCGCTTGCCATGGCAGACGTCGCAGGTGACATAGACGTCGGGCAGGAAGTGCATCTCGATCTTGATGACACCGTCGCCCTGGCAGGCCTCGCAGCGGCCGCCCTTGACGTTGAACGAGAAGCGGCCCGGCTGATAGCCGCGCGCCTTGGATTCCGGCAAGCCGGCGAACCAGTCGCGGATCGGCGTAAAGGCGCCGGTATAGGTGGCGGGATTGGAACGCGGCGTCCGTCCGATCGGCGACTGGTCGATATCGATGACCTTGTCGAGAAATTCGAGGCCCTCGATGCGGTCATGATCGGCCGGATGCTCGCGCGAGCCCATGATGCGGCGCGACGCTGCTTTGAACAACGTCTCGATCAGGAAGGTCGACTTGCCGCCGCCGGAGACGCCGGTGACGGCGGTGAAGGTGCCGAGCGGGATTTCGGCGGTAACGTTCTTCAGATTGTTGCCACGCGCGCCGACGATCTTCAGGCGCCGGTTCTTCTTGGCCTCGCGCCGCACGGCCGGCGTCGCCACTTCGAGCTCGCCTGACAGATATTTGCCGGTGATCGAGGCGGGGCTCGCCATGATCTGCTGCGGCGTTCCCTGCGCGATGATGTGGCCGCCATGGATGCCGGCGGCCGGGCCGATATCAACGACATAGTCGGCATGCAGGATGGCGTCCTCGTCATGCTCGACGACGATCACCGTGTTGCCGATGTCGCGCAGATGCTTCAGCGTGTCGAGCAGGCGCGCGTTGTCGCGCTGATGCAGGCCGATCGACGGCTCGTCCAGCACATAGAGCACGCCGGTGAGGCCGGAGCCGATCTGCGAGGCCAGGCGAATGCGCTGGCTCTCGCCGCCCGACAGCGTGCCGGAATTGCGCGACAGCGTCAGGTAGTCGAGCCCGACATCGTTCAGGAAGCGCAGCCGCTCACGGATCTCCTTGAGCACGCGCACCGCGATCTCGTTCTGCTTGTCGCTGAGCGAAGCGGGCAGGGCGGTGAACCATTGGTCGGCCTTGCGGATCGACAGCTCGGTGACCTCGCCGATATGCTTGCCGGCGATCTTCACCGCAAGCGCTTCCGGCTTCAGCCGGTAGCCGCGGCAGGCCGGGCAAGGCGTGGCCGACATGAAGCGCTCGATCTCCTCGCGCATCCAGGCCGATTCGGTTTCCTTCCAGCGCCGCTCGAGATTGGGAATGACCCCCTCGAAGGTTTTCGTCGTCTTGTAGGAGCGCAGGCCGTCATCATACTGGAAAGTGACCTCGCGCTCGCCGGTGCCATGCAGGATGGCTTGCTTTGCCTCTTCGGTCAGGTCCCGGAACTTGTCGCCGAGCTTGAAGCCATAGGCCTTGCCCAGCGCCTCCAGCGTCTGCACGTAATAGGGGGAGGTCGATTTCGCCCATGGGCTGACGGCGCCCGCACGCAGGGACAAATTGTCGTCGGGCACGATCAGACTGGCGTCGATGGCGCGCTGGCTGCCGAGGCCGTCGCAGGTCGGGCAGGCGCCGAACGGGTTGTTGAAGGAGAACAGCCGCGGCTCGATCTCAGGAATGGTGAAGCCGGACACCGGGCAGGCGAACTTTTCCGAGAACAGAATACGTTCGTGCGTCTCGTTCTTCGACTTGTTGACCGAATCCTCGCCGGTCTGGCTGGCGTCGAGCGGCCGGTCGGCGAATTCGGCCACCGCCAGCCCGTCGGCGAGCTTCAGCGCGGTCTCGATGGAATCGGCAAGCCGCGTCGCCAGATCGCCGCGCACCACGATGCGGTCGACGACGACGTCGAGATCATGCTTGTATTTCTTGTCCAGCGCCGGCACGTCGGCGATTTCGTAAAAGACACCATCGACCTTCACGCGCTGAAAACCCTTTTTCTGCAGTTCCAGCAGTTCCTTGCGGTATTCGCCTTTGCGCCCTCGCACCATCGGCGCCAGGATGAACAGACGAGTGCCTTCCTCGACCGCCAACACGCGGTCGACCATCTGCGACACCGTCTGGCTCTCGATCGGCAGGCCGGTGGCCGGCGAATAAGGGATGCCGACGCGCGCGAACAGCAGCCGCATATAGTCGTAGATCTCGGTGACGGTCCCGACCGTCGAGCGTGGGTTCTTCGAAGTGGTCTTCTGCTCGATTGAGATGGCCGGCGACAGGCCGTCGATCTGGTCGACGTCAGGCTTCTGCATCATTTCGAGGAATTGCCGCGCATAGGCCGACAGGCTCTCGACATAGCGGCGCTGGCCTTCGGCATAGATGGTGTCGAAGGCGAGCGACGACTTGCCGGACCCCGACAGGCCGGTCATGACGATCAGGCTGTCACGCGGCAAGTCGAGATCGACATTCTTCAGATTGTGTTCGCGCGCCCCGCGAATGGAAAGATATTTATGGTCGGCCATCGCCGGTCGCCGCCTCAGATCTGGAATCTCATGGGATGGCGGGTTGTCCCGACCATCCCCTATGTAGGTAATTTCGTCACCTTTTCGAGAGACGCCACAACTCTCGACCAGAGCCTTTAACCGTCTTTCGCGCGGGCGAGCAAGCGGAAAGAACAAAGGCCGAACACGCTCCTGACAAAAGCGCCCAGGTAATCCACGGCCGACGCCGGGCTGCTCAAAACGGATGCAAATTTCGGATTCGCCACACAAGCGATCACATTTTTTGTAATCGGCTATCCAACGGTTGACGTCTCAGCCTCTGAGAGTCAGACTCCAAACGTCAACCGAAGCCGGCCGTCTTTTGATGGCCGCGCCACCCAAGGTGGCCTGCGAGACGCCGCGGGCTTTTGCGATATGTGCTTCGGACGACACCGGTCGCAATGGACAGAAAAGGAGAGCAGAGGAATGACTCCACCGGACAGTCCCTTGAGGCTCCACGTGTCGCTGGAGCCGCGGCAGGCATAAGTGCCAGGGCCAGGCGTTTGCGCCGCCCGACAAACCGTGATCTGCCGATCCCCATTAAAATCAGAGACTACTAGTCGGATCGTCGGCTGAACGCCGCGAAGCATCCGAAATCAAAGGCCGGCAGTGTACTCCCGGCAAGTTTGGATTTTAGATCCAAAAAAAGCCCCGACCGTTTGCGGAAGCAGCGGCGGGGCTGTTCATTTCAGATGGCCGCAGCGCACGAGTGCCTTGAGATTTGTGGCAACGATGAAGGCCGATGGACCTGTCCTACCGCCGGGGGGCATTGATCGTGCCGGCGCCGACATCGAAGGTTATGCTGCCGGAAATCCTGACATCGGTATCGCCGATCTTGAACTGGCCGTTGCTGGGCACGGCGTCGTCGGGTTCGGGAGCCGGCCTGGCGACGCGATAGTCGCCGGCCACGCCTGGCAGCGTGCCTTCGTGGGGCGGCGTTGAATTGTCTTCGGCGAGCGCTGCGCCGGAGGTCATGGCCGCGACGGCGATGCCGATGATCAGTCGGTTCAAGCAAGTGCGTGAAATCCTAGACATCGGCGGACTGTATCGCCGCACACTGGCCGAAGCCAGACCGGTGGCGATCAAACTTGCCGAACGGCTTGGCTGTTATCGCTCATGGCGTTCGGCCACCCCTTTCACGCCGCCTGTTTGCGCGTGTCAAAAACATGGTCGACAAGCCCCCAGGTCTTTGCCTCCTCGGCGGTCATGAAATGGTCGCGGTCGAGCGTGCGTTCGACCTCTTCGAAGGTGCGACCGCAGTGGTGCGCGTAAAGCTCGGTCATGCGCCGCTTAGTCCTGAGGATGCCTTCGGCGTGGCGCTGGATGTCGGAGGCCTGGCCCTGGAAACCGCCTGACGGCTGGTGCAGCAGGATGCTGGTGTTGGGCAGCGCGATGCGCCGGCCCGGCGTGCCCGCCATCAGCAGGAAAGAGGCCATCGAGGCGGCAAAGCCCATGCAGACGGTCGATACCGGACTGCGTATATACTGCATCGTGTCGTAGATGGCGAAACCGCTGGTCACCACGCCGCCCGGCGAGTTGATGTAGAGCGAAATCTCCTTGTCGGGATTGTCGGATTCCAGCGACAGAAGCTGGGCACAGACCAGCGCCGACACATTGTCATCGATCGGACCGTTGATGAAGACGATGCGCTCGCGCAGCAGCCGCGAAAAAATGTCGAAGGCGCGTTCGCCGCGGCTCGACTGCTCGATCACCATCGGCACCAGGTTGGCAAAACCGCTCATCGCTTTTCTCCGTTGTGTCGTTCAGGCCGCGCGCAGGGAGAGGCGAGGCGTGTTTGCGGCTATGATCTGTCTGGGGCTGTGTGCGTTGAGCGAAACCCGGCAACCGGCGCCTGCAACCGCAGGCGTAGCTACCCGCGCAAATCCATCGTGGACGATGCGCAGATGCGTGCCGCCCGACAGGGTGCGGTCGAGCGTGAAGGTGACAATGCTATCCATTGGGTTGTCCAGCGGGCTGGTGAGCGGATCCGCTGTGTTGCCAGGCGCCGGCCGCTCCCGCCAGGAATAACGCAGCAGGCGTTCGGGCTCGGCGTCGAGGATTTCGCACTCGATCTGACTATCAGCCTTAGCAAAGGCAAAGCGGCCGCCGATCTCCGGCTTGATGTCGTTCGGCATCATCCAGGCTGCAAGCAGGTCCGGCACCGTCAGCGCCCGCCACACTTTTTCCGGCGGCTCTGGAAGCTCGCACTCAAACTCGATCGAATCTGCCGCCATGTCTGAATGCTGTTTTGCCGTCATTGGTCCATATCCTTCAAAACCGCCTTGAGTCTTTCGATACGCTCGGGCCAGAACGCGCGGTAGCGCTCGATCCAACCGAGCAGCGGGTCGAGCCCTTGCGGATCGGCGCGATAATAAGCGTTGCGGCCGACTCGCCGCTCGGCCACCAGGCCGGCGCCGCGCAGCACTGCGAGATGCTGCGAGACGGCCGGTTGCGACACGGTCATGCCGCTGCGCAGTTCCGATACGGTCATCTCGCCGGCGGCGAGCCGTTCGTAGACGGCGCGGCGCGTCGGGTCGGAAAGCGCTCGAAAAATCTCTGCTTCGATCATGGCAGAAGCATAAGTCGACACTTATTGGTTTGGCAAGCGGTGTTTTAGGCTGGCGGTGTTTTAGGCAGGCGCTTTTTACAGGCTCGTTAGAAGCCAGCGTCTCACCATCTCGGGGGACCCGTCGAACGTCGCCTCGAAAATTGGTGACGCGAGCACGGCATGGATATGAAGCGTTTCGGAGCCGGCGTTTCGGAAGCCATGTTTCCTGTGCGCGGGAACAACAAGGGACTGCCCGGGAGTCAAGACGATACTCTCCTCATCGATCCACATTTCAGCCTTGCCAGCGATCACAGTAAGCACTTCCTCGACCGGGTGCCAATGTGCCGGGGCGCCAACCGCGGGCTCGACCCATTGTTCAAATATGCAAAGTTGAGTTGCGCCGTTGCGGGCCGAGACGTGCATGCGGGTTTGTACTCCCGCTCGCCACTCTTCTTGCGGCTGGTCCTCATGTACAACTCTCTTCATTGTGTTCAACCTTCGATCCCGGCGGCCAGATATCGTGGAATTTCCAGGCCCAAGATACTACTTGTTGCTGACATTCCTTGACAGTAGAGATTAATGAGCCTAGGAACGAAAAGAGAACAAAAACCTTGTGGGAAAAGCCAGCCACGGCAGGCAGGGATTGTCCGCAGTCTATAAGGTGAGCGACAGAAATTTTGTTTCGGATGAGCGCGGAGAAGTATCATGGCGGGTAGCGTCAACAAGGTCATTCTGGTGGGCAATCTCGGGGCGGATCCGGAAATCCGCCGTTTGAATTCGGGTGAGCCGGTCGTCAATATCCGCGTCGCCACTTCGGAAAGCTGGCGCGACAAGACTTCCGGCGAGCGCAAGGAGAAGACCGAGTGGCACAATGTCGTCATCTTCAACGAGCAGCTCGCCAAGGTCGCCGAGCAGTATCTGAAGAAGGGTGCGAAGGTTTATGTCGAGGGCCAGTTGCAGACGCGCAAATGGCAGGACCAGACCGGCAATGACCGCTACACGACCGAAATCGTGCTGCAGAAATTCCGTGGCGAGCTGCAGATGCTCGACGCACGCGGGCAGGGCGAGGGCGGTCAGGTCGGCAGCTATGCCGGTGGCGGCAGCAGCCGCGGTTCCGATTTCGGCCAGTCCGGCCCGGGCGAGAGTTTCAATCGTGGCGTCGGTGGCGGCAACAAGGGTGGCGGCGGTTCGTCGCGCGAACTAGACGACGAAATTCCGTTCTGATCGCTCGGAGCGAGCGGCTCTGCGCGAGCTGACAACGCCACTATTTGAGGCCACGCATTGGCGTCCCGAAAATCTGTCTTGGATTTTCGGGACGTTGTGCGTTTGAGTAGTGCGCGGTGAAAGGACGTATCAGATGAAAGCACGGGTCAAATGGGTCGAGGAGCGCACTTTCGTCGGCGAGTCCGGCAGCGGTCACAAGGTGGTACTGGGGACTGCGTTCGGACCGGAAGGCAAGACGCCGGGGCCGAGCCCGATGGAGCTGGTGCTGCTCGGCACTGGCGGCTGCTCGGCCTATGATGTGGTCCACATCCTCGAAAAGGGGCGCGAGGCGGTCGAAGACTGCGTGGTCGAACTCGACGCCGACCGGGCGGAGAAGGAACCCAGGGTGTTCACCCGCATCCATATGCATTTCATCATCAAGGGCCGCGCGCTCTCGCCCGACAAGGTGAAACGGGCGATCGATCTTTCGATCGAAAAATACTGCTCAGCGACCGCGATGATGGCCAAGACCGCCACCGTCACGCATGATTTCGAGGTTGTGGATACAGCGGCGAAGTAACCGAATAATAAGGGCTGAATATTTAGACTTTCCCGTGGCGTCGTCATTTTTGCAGTCCGGAGTTTATGTTTAATGTCGCTGACCAGTCTGGCGAAGTTTGTATTCGGACGTTCAGCGGAGAGAAAAAGTAAAAAATCGCTCTATCGACTGTTGGTCGCCGAAATAATTTTGCGGACGATACGGCATGGCCCGCAAGATGAAAAAGGGAATTACGTCGAAGCTAAGAGTACGGAAGTGAAGGAACTGTACCGCGCGGGACGTGTTTTCAGTCACAGCCTCATATCGGTTTACGAGCAAGCGTCCGGATTGCTCTGGACGCTGGGAGTCGCCGAACCGGTGAGGCTGGTGAAGGGGCAATGGCACTCTGGATACGATGATCGTAGTTTTCCAGCATTCTTCAGGCTTCGTCATGATATTCGGCGCAGCACCAACATCGCCGCAACCTATTCGGAATATTCGTTTTCGTCATTGAACTATGTCCTACGAACCTATCTCGACCTCGTGTGGGAAAGCGAACATTGGCGTTCTCAGATGGAACCTATCATTGACGCCCTGGAGGCCAGAGTCGACCTTGAGCATATACAGGTACTAGCTAATTCATCCAGCACCGCCCGGTCACTGCCTGTCGTCCTTGTGAAACAAGCACCAGCCATTGCACAGCTACTCGCGCGATTGGGGTATCTCGAACGCAAACAAGGTTTTCCAGGTTGGACCGAAACCGCACGGCCGGCTCTTGGCGGCAATTGGTTTGACCTGCAGGGCGGGCCGGTTGAATCCGAGAATGGCCGGCCTATGCCCCGGCTTCGGGTCGTGGACTCATAAACCCGACGCCAGAGCCGGATGGCCGCGAGCTTAACGAAGACGAGGAAGTTAGCGGCGTGTTTCTCATCCGGTTGAAGAACAGTTCGCCCTGGTTTCGGTGGCGATAGGTACGGGCTGAAGCAGATTGGACCACGCCGGTGCCGACGGGGCGGGATGTTCGCCCAGCCTCCACGTGAACTCACGAAATGTTCGTATCTCGGTCGCGTCGTAAGCCTTGTCGGCGAGAACCATCCCGCCGCGCGGTAAGCTTTCAAGCAGAGCGCGTGCGACCAGGCTATCGTGCTGCTGACCGCCGGTGATTGAGACGTGGAGCGGTAGGCCATTCGCGTCGACCACGGCGTGGATTTTGGTCGTCAGCCCTCCGCGGGAGCGTCCAAGGTCTTCGCCGGAGCCATTCTGATCCTAAGGGGCGATTGGGCAAAGGGCATGGGCAGTCAATGAAACGGGCTAGCCGGTCATCGTTCATCGACTGATACAACCCTAAACTAAACGCGTTGTTGTTCGTCGGTTCAGGGAGCCGCCATTAACGCCTTGACGCCGTCGGCGACGAACTGCACGGCGAGTGCCGCCAGGATGACGCCCAGCAGCCGTGTCAGGATCGAGCGGCCGGTCTGGCCGAGGATACGGTCGATGCGCTCGGCCAGCACGAATACCAGGTAAGTGATCACAAGGCAGATCGCGATGATGCCGACAAGGGCTGCCTGCGCGCCAAAACCTGGAAAAGCGCCGGACAGCAGGACGGTCGCCGAGATCGCGCCCGGACCGGCGATCAGCGGGATCGCCAGCGGAAAGGCGGCGATGTTGTGAATCATGTCCTTGGTGATGGCGACATCGCCGATCTTCTCCTTGCGGTCCTGCCGGCGCTCGAACACCATTTCGAAGGCGATGAAGAACAGCAGGAACCCGCCGGCGACGCGGAACGCCGGCAGCGTGATGCCGAACACCGACAGGATCGATGCGCCGGCGATTGCGAACAGCGCCATCACCAGGAACGCGATGATCGAGGCGCGCACGGAGACCTGGTTGCGCTCCTCGCGGTTCATGCCGCGCGTCACAGCGAGGAAGAGCGGCGCCAGCCCAGGCGGGTCGATGGTCACGAGAATGGTGACGAAGGCGTTGAACAGGCTGTCGAAGCTCGGCATCTCTGACCCTCCCCGCCGGGCCGTGCCCGAGACCCTGCATTGGTAGAGCAAAGCGGCGTCAGGGGAAACCGTGCAGGTCAGGTGCTGGCGACGCGCCGCGCCAGGAACTCGACTTCGAGCCGCCACGTCGCGCCGTCGTCCTGCGAGCGTTCGCCCAGCCAGCGGAACGAATTTTCGGTGATGCGGGAAAAGCTCCAGCGTACCGAGGCGCCGGTGCCGTCAGCGCCTTGCTGGACGATGGTGTCGCCCTCGGCGTGGCCGAGCTGGCGGCTGTAATACTGGGTGCGCGGATCGCTCCAGAAGATGTGCCAGGCGTCGACGCCGGGGTCATAGACGCGCAGTGTCGTGCCATAGAAAGTCCATTTGCCGAGGGAACTCTGTGCGCCAGTGTTCCGCGCGGGCAGGATCCATACGTCCTGGATCGCGCGGCCTTCGAGCACCCAGCCGAAATGCACCTCGCCGCGCCCGGTCAGCACCTGGCCGTCTTCGAGATGACGCGTGGCGTCGAATGTCCAGGCGCCGACGAAGCGGCCGTAAAGATCCAGTTTCTCGGCAAGGTTCGCGGCTGGCCCGTCGCTATGCAAGGCTTCGGCAAAGGAGGATGAATTGAACATGGTTGTGGTCTCTTCTTGTCAGGAGCCCCATCTTGTCAGGAGAATGGGATGAATACGCCGCGCTAGGCTTCTTGCGCTTGGGAAAAATTGCTATGTTTCGGCCATGACGACGAGCGTGCATACACTGGCGTCCGGAAAAGGCTGGCAGGTGTCGGACGTGGTCTGCACTGCCGGCGTCGCTGATCGCCCGTTCGAGGAAGAGCATCGCAACTTCTGCGTCGCCGTGGTGACCAATGGCACATTCCGCTACCGCGCACGCCAGGGCACGGCGATGCTGACGCCGGGCGCGCTTCTGCTCGGCAACCCTGGCACTTGCTACGAGTGTGGGCACGAGCATGGCGCCGGCGACCGCTGCCTCTCCTATCATTTCAGCCCGGCCTATATGGAACAGATCGTCGCCGACACGCCGGGCACGAAGAAGCTGGCCTTCGAGACGCCGCGGCTGCCGCCGTTACCGGCGCTGGCACCGCTGCTGGCCGAGGCGGAAGCCGCACGCGAGATGGCCGACATCGAGGCGTTCGAGGAACTCGCTTTGCGCATTGCCGGCGCAGCCGTTGCCTCCGGCGTCACGCCTGCTGCCCGGGTGCCGAGCCGCCGTGACCAGAAACGTGTCGCGGAGGCGGTGCGGCGCATTGAGCTGGATGCCGACCGGCCGGTCTCGCTTGCCGAGCTTGCAAGCGAGACGGCGACTAGCCCCTACCATTTCCTGCGCACCTTCCGACACGTCGCGGGCATGGCGCCCTACCAGTTCCTGCTGAAAACCCGGCTGCACAGGGCAGCGGTGCGGCTGCGCATGTCGGACGAGCCAATCTCGACGATCGCCTTCGAGGCCGGGTTCAACGATTTGTCGACCTTCAACCGTCGTTTCCGGCGCGTGATGGGGGTGGCGCCCGGCGCCTATCGGCTCCAGCGGCGAGGCGATAAAGCGCTGAACGCATCTGCCGTTACGGCTTTGTGAAGCAAAATTGGCCTGACAATGAGCTTTGCCGCGACAGCCACGAAAAAGCGCCTCGGCCATATCGTCGCAATCAGTGATATCCTTTTGAAATCACCACAAAAATCGCCACTGGAAAACTGCCGCGGACATTGGAGTTTCGACCCGGCTTCCTATATAAGCACCGAGTGATTCCCGATTAGATTGTGACCTGATTTGACCGACCAGAAGACACCGCGCGGGGCCGACGGCGGCCCGACCGGCATCGAGCCGATATCCATCATCGAGGAGATGCAGCGCTCCTACCTCGATTACGCCATGAGCGTGATCGTCAGCCGTGCGCTGCCCGACGTGCGAGACGGGCTGAAGCCGGTGCATCGCCGCATCCTCTATGCCGCGCATGAGAGCGGCTACCACTGGAATCGCAAATATGTGAAGTCGGCGCGCCCGGTCGCCGACGTGATGGGCAAATACCATCCGCATGGCGACGCCTCGATCTACGACGCCTTGGTGCGCATGGCGCAGGATTGGTCGCTGCGCGTGCCGCTGATCGACGGGCAGGGCAATTTCGGCTCGATCGACGGTGATCCGCCGGCGGCGATGCGTTACACCGAATCGCGCCTGACCAAGGTCGCGCATGAGTTGCTGGAAGACATCGACAAGGACACCGTCGATTTCCAGGACACTTATGATGCGTCCGGCAGTGAACCGAAAGTCCTGCCGGCGCGCTTTCCAAATCTGTTGGTCAACGGCTCCGGCGGTATCGCCGTCGGCATGGCCACCAACATCCCGCCGCACAATCTGGGCGAGGTCTGCAACGGCGCCATCGCCCTCATCGACAATCCGGCGATCGATCTGCCGGCGCTGATGGAGATCATTCCGGGGCCGGATTTCCCGACCGGCGGCATCGTGCTCGGCCGCTCCGGCATCTACAGCGCCTATTCGACCGGCCGCGGTTCCATCGTCATGCGCGGGCGCGTCAACGTCGAGGCGCGTGGCAACGACCGTGAATCGATCGTCATCACCGAGGTTCCCTACCAGGTGAACAAGTCGTCGATGATCGAGAAGATGGCCGAGCTTGTGCGCGACAAGCGCATCGAGGGCATTTCCGACATTCGCGACGAGAGCGACCGCCAGGGCTACCGCGTCGTCATCGAACTGAAGCGCGATGCGGTCGCCGACGTCATCCTCAACCAGCTCTACCGGTTTACGCCGCTGCAGACGTCGTTCGGCGCCAATATGGTGGCGCTGAACGGCGGCAAGCCGGAATTGCTGACGCTGACCGACATGCTGAAGGCGTTCGTCGCCTTCCGCGAGGACGTGATCAGCCGGCGCACGAAATTCCTGCTGCGCAAGGCGCGCGACCGCGCCCATGTGCTGGTTGGCCTTGCCATTGCCGTTGCCAATATCGACGAGGTCATCAAGCTGATCCGCAGCGCCCCGGACCCGCAAACGGCGCGCGAGCAGTTGATGGAGCGGCGCTGGCCCTCGGGCGACGTCGAATCGCTGATCCTGCTGATCGACGATCCGCGCCACCGCATCAATGAGGACGGCACCTACAATCTGTCCGAGGAACAGGCCCGCGCCATCCTCGAACTGCGCCTGCAGCGGCTGACCGCGCTCGGCCGCGACGAAATCGCCGACGAGTTGAACACGATAGGCGACGAGATCAAGGATTACCTGGACATCCTGTCGTCCCGAGCCCGCATTCAGCAGATCGTCAAGGACGAGCTTGCCGCCGTGCGCGACGAGTTCGGCACGCCGCGCCGCACCGAACTCTCAGAGGGCGGGGCTGATATGGAAGACGAGGACCTGATCCAGCGCGAGGACATGGTCGTGACGGTCAGCCATTCCGGCTACATCAAGCGTGTGCCGCTGTCGCTCTACCGGGCACAGCGCCGCGGCGGCAAGGGCCGCTCCGGCATGTCGACCAAGGAAGAGGATTTCGTCACCCGGCTGTTCGTCGCCAACACCCACACGCCGGTGCTGTTCTTCTCCTCGCGTGGCATCGTCTACAAGGAAAAGGTCTGGCGCCTGCCGATCGGCAATCCGCAGTCGCGCGGCAAGGCGCTGATCAACATGCTGCCGCTGGAGCAGGGCGAACGCATCACCACCATCATGCCGCTGCCCGAGGACGAGACCAGCTGGGGCGAGCTCGACGTGATGTTCGCCACGACGCGCGGCACGGTGCGCCGCAACAAGCTGTCGGACTTCGTCCAGGTCAACCGCAACGGCAAGATCGCCATGAAGCTGGAAGAGGAAGGCGACGAGATTCTCGGCGTCGAGACCTGCACCGATAATGACGACGTGCTTCTGACCGCAAGCTCCGGCCAGTGCATCCGCTTCTCGGTCAGCGACGTGCGCGTCTTCCAGAGCCGCAACTCGGTCGGCGTGCGCGGCATCGCCATGGCTGCCACCGACCGGGTGATCTCGATGGCGGTGATCGAACATGTCGAGGCGCCGCCGGCCGAGCGCGCCGCCTATCTCAAGCGGGTGGCGGCCGAAAGGCGGCTCGCCGCCGGCATTGCGGCGGGCGAGGACGAAGATATCCAGCTCACCAATGAGGAGGTCGGCGAGGAGACGGAGCTTTCCGACGAGCGCTACGAATTCCTCAAGGAACACGAGCAGTTCGTGCTGACGGTGACGGAATATGGCTACGGCAAGCGTTCGTCTTCCTATGATTTCCGCCTCACAGGGCGCGGCGGCAAGGGCATCCGCGCCACCGATGTGTCGAAAGTGGCTGAGATCGGCCGCCTGGTGGCGACTTTCCCGGTAGGCAACGACGATCAGATCATGCTTGTCTCGGACGGCGGCACCGTCATCCGCGTGCCGGTCAACGGCATTCGTTTCGCCAGCCGCGCCACCAAGGGCGTGACCATCTTCAACACGGCTGACGGCGAGAAGGTCGTTTCGGTGGAGCGGATAACGGAACCGCAATCAGACGAGGAAGCCGAAGAGAGCGTCGACGGCGACGCAACTCTGGATATCGGTACTGAAGGCGCTGGCCCGGAGAACAACGCCGACTAAGCCTTGATTGGGGTGTGCCGGCCCGTGGGTCCGGCGCCGTCAACAAGGTCCGGCGCCGTCAACAAAAAGCGGCCGGTTCAGAAGTGGCGATAAGGCTTGCGGATACCGAAGCCTTCGAACCGTTTGGTATTGACCTTGGCGCGGACACGCCCTGCTTCCTGATGCAGCCCGAATACAGTGGCTATCAGCATGGCGACGGTCATTGCGGCGGCGAGCATGTAGATTAGCATGTGCGTGTTCTCCTGCACCTAGCAACGATTAAATGGGGTTTTGGTTTCATCTTCTGAAGCTGCAACCTAGTGAACGCTGCGTGAAGCCTTCGTGATCGGCCCATTCATTGGTCGTTCATCTCGGCCAAAAGGTTCACTCAAAGCGCATCGCGATTAACGTGGCTCAGCCGATGCGCTTCGAGTCCCTTTCTGGGTGCATGTCGTTGTCCCAAAGCCGCCGCGCACCCCCTCGGGTCAGGCCCCGGGTCAGGCCCGAGGGCATGCTTTTGCGGCGACATGCATTGGCGGCTCGCTGATCGGATTGCCTTTGCGAGAGAGGCTCGCTAGAAGCACCCTGCCATGACAGAACGCATCGCCCTTTATGCCGGCTCCTTCGACCCGCCGACCAACGGCCATCTCGACGTGCTGAAGGCGTCGCTGGCCGTGGCGGACACCGTCTATGCGGCGATAGGCACTCATCCCGGCAAGAAGCCGCTGTTTTCCTTCGAAGAACGGGTCGGCCTCATCGAAGCAGCGACGAAGGCCGAATTCGGCCGCGACGGCGCGCGCATCAAGGTTGTCGCTTTCGACGGGCTGGTCATCGACGCAGCCAGGAAGCAGGGCGCCTCGATCATGATCCGCGGCCTGCGCGACGGCACCGATCTCGACTACGAGATGCAGATGGCCGGCATGAACGAGACCATGGCGCCGGAACTGCAGACGGTTTTTCTGCCCGCCAGCCCTTCGGTGCGAACCATTACCGCCACACTTGTCCGTCAGATAGCCTCGATGGGAGGCGACATTCGCCCCTTCGTTCCGACGGCTGTGGCCGGCGCACTTACCGCCAAATTTGCGAAATAATGCGTGTCGCCCCAACGTGGAACCCGGTTTTGGGACAACGACATGCATGAAACAAAGGTTTTCGGAGAAATATCCATGCAGCTCAAAAGGCTCGCCACCTGCTTTGTCGTTGTTTTCGGTCTTCTGGCTGCGTCTGTTTCGGCGTTCGCCGCCGATCCGGAAAACACCATGATCATCACTCTGAAGGGCGGCGACGTGACCATCGCGCTCAGGCCCGATCTCGCGCCGAAGCACGTCGAGCAGATCAAGAAGCTGGTGCGTCAGGGCGCTTACGACAACGTCGCTTTCCACCGCGTCATCGACGGCTTCATGGCGCAGACCGGCGACGTGAAGTTCGGCAACATGAAGAACGGCTTCAACGCCGATGCTGTCGGTACCGGCGGTTCCGATCTTCCCGACCTGCCGGCCGAATTCTCGACGTCCGAGCGCTACGAGCGCGGCGTGGTCGGCATGGCCCGCTCGCAGGACCCGGATTCCGCCAATTCGCAGTTCTTCATCATGTTCGCGCCGGCGCCGCCGCTCGATGGCCAGTACACCATCGTCGGTAATGTCGAGAAAGGCATGGAGTTGGTGGACCAGATAAAGAAAGGCGACGAGGCGCAGAACGGGGTCGTCACCGGTCCCGATCGCATGATCAAGGTGCGCATAGCCGCCGACGGCAAGTAAACCCATTTTGTTTCAAAGGATATTCTGACATGGCCGAGATCAAGGACCGCGAGAACGCGCTCATCATGGAAACGACCAAGGGCAAGGTCGTCATCGAACTGTTTCCCGATCTGGCACCTGGCCATGTCGGCCGTATCAAGGAACTGGCGCGCGAAGGCGCTTATGACGGCGTGGTGTTCCACCGCGTTATCGACGGCTTCATGGCGCAGACCGGGGACGTAAAATTCGGAAATTCCAGCAAGCCCTCTTTCGCACCGTCGCGCGCCGGCACGGGCGGCTCCGACAAGCCCGACCTGAAGGCGGAGTTCTCCAACGCCAATCACGGCCGCGGCACCTGCTCGATGGCACGCTCGCAGAACCCGAACTCGGCCAACTCGCAGTTCTTCATCTGCTTCGACGATGCCGCCTTCCTCAACCGCCAATACACGGTCTGGGGCCAGGTCATCGAAGGCATGGACAATGTCGACAAGATCAAGCGCGGCGAGCCGGTGCCGGATCCTGACAAGATCGTGTCGCTGAAGGTGGCGGCCGACGTAAAATGACCTACCGAGCTGTCGCGGCGATCACTCTGATGCTTGTCGCGGCGGCTACTCCGGCGCTGGCGACAGAATCGATTGTTTGCAGCGCTGAGGGCGACGCGGCATCGATCGACGTCCTGATGGGGCACACTGCCGTCATCGCGGTTGCGCGCGTATGGCTTGATGCCGGCGGCAGGAACTGGACCACCGACGGTCAGCCGGGTTCGACGAAAGTCATCGTCGGACAGGCATTCGAGGACGACCAGCAGATGGCGATCGATCTCACCGATGAGGGCATCAGCTCGATCGTCGCCAAATTGCGACTGGTCAAGGCCACGGAACAGTCCAATTCCGCAATGGGCGGCACGCTGAGCATCGCCGGTGTTGGCGCCTGGGCGGTGACCTGCCCGGAATTTTGAGGCGGGGTTTTCTTGCGCGTCGATCTATTCGACTTTGATCTGCCGGAGGAGCGCATCGCGCTTCGACCGGCAGAACCGCGCGACAGCGCCAAAATGCTGGTTGTCAGACCGGGTGAGGGACTTGAGGACCGGACGGTGCGCGAGCTGCCGTCCCTGCTCGAGTCCGGTGACGTGCTGGTCTTCAACGATACCAAGGTCATCCCGGCGCAGCTGAAAGGCATCAGGCGGCGCGGCGAAGCAGCGGCGCAGGTCGAAGCCACGCTGCACATGCGGGTGGCTCCCGACCGCTGGCTGGCTTTCATGCGGCCGGGCAAGCGCATCGCCGTCGGCGACCGCATCCATTTCGGCCATGACGCCAATTCCTGCTTTCTCGGCCAGCTTGATGCCACGGTGATCGCGAAGGGCGAGGCCGGCGAGGCTTTGCTCGGTTTTGACCTCTCAGGTCCGTTTCTCGATGAGGCGCTGCACGCCGTCGGCCACATTCCGCTGCCGCCTTACATCGCTTCGAAGCGCGACGACGACGAACGCGACCGCAAGGACTACCAGACCATCTATGCCAGGGAGGAGGGGGCTGTGGCGGCACCCACTGCCGGCCTGCATTTCACGCCCGAGCTTTTCGCCGCTCTCGATGCCAAGGGCGTCGAGCGGCGCTTCGTCACCCTGCATGTCGGCGCCGGCACGTTCCTGCCGGTGAAAGTCGACGACACCGCCGACCACAAGATGCATGCCGAGATCGGTTCTGTCAGCCCGGAAACCGCCGCGGCGCTCAACGCGGCGAAGGCGCGCGACGGGCGCATCATCGCCGTCGGCACGACGCCGCTGCGCCTGCTGGAGAGCGCCACGCGGGAGGACGGCACATTGGCCGGATGGTCGGGTCCGACCGACATCTTCATCACACCCGGTTACCGATTCAAGGCCGCCGACATGCTGATGACCAATTTCCATCTGCCGCGTTCGACGCTGTTCATGCTGGTTTCGGCGTTTTGCGGTCTGGAAACGATGCGTGCGGCCTATGCGCATGCCATCGAGACCCGCTACAGGTTCTACTCCTACGGAGACGCAAGCCTTCTGTTCAAAGAGGACAACGATGGACGCGCTCCCGGTATAGAACAAGGAATTCAATGACTAAGGCGTTCACCTTCGAGGTGCTGGCGACCGACGGCAAAGCGCGGCGCGGCTCCATCACCATGCCGCGCGGAGAAGTCCGCACGCCGGCCTTCATGCCGGTCGGCACCGGCGGCACGGTCAAGACCATGTATATGGACCAGGTGCGCGGTGTCGGCTCGGACATCATCCTGGGCAACACCTATCATCTGATGCTGCGGCCCGGCGCCGAACGTGTGGCGCGGCTTGGCGGCCTGCATGAATTCGCCCGCTGGCCGCATCCGATCCTGACCGACAGCGGCGGCTTCCAGGTGATGTCGCTGTCGAAGCTTAGGAAACTGACCGAAAACGGCGTCACCTTCCGCTCGCATATCGACGGCGCCGCCCATGAGATGTCGCCCGAGCGCTCGATCGAGATCCAAGGGCTGCTCGATTCCGACATCCAGATGCAGCTCGACGAATGCACCGCGCTGCCGGCCATGGAGAAGGAGATCGAGCGGGCCATGGACCTGTCGCTGCGCTGGGCCGAGCGTTGCAAGACGGCGTTCGGCGACCAGCCGGGCAAGGCGATGTTTGGCATCGTCCAGGGCGGCGACATACCGGCCCTGCGGCTGCGCTCGGCGCAGGCGCTGAAAGCGATGGACCTCAAGGGCTATGCGATCGGCGGGCTGGCGGTCGGCGAGCCGCAAGCGGTGATGCTCGAAATGCTCGACATCACCTGCCCGGAACTGCCCGCCGACAGGCCGCGTTATCTGATGGGTGTCGGCACGCCCGACGACATATTGAAATCGGTGGCGCGCGGCATCGACATGTTCGATTGCGTGATGCCGACGCGCGCCGGCCGCCATGGCCTCGCCTATACAAGGCGCGGCAAGGTCAATCTGCGCAACGCCCGCCATGCCGAGGATCCGCGTCCGCTCGACGAGGAAAGCGACTGCCCGGCCGCCAGAGATTATTCACGCGCCTATCTGCATCATCTGGTCCGCTCGCAAGAGGCGCTGGGGGCGATGCTTCTGACCTGGAACAACCTTTCCTACTACCAGAGGCTGATGCAGGACATTCGTGCCGCCATCGACGCCGGCGCCTTCGAGGCGCGGGCGGCGGAAATTTCCGAGGGCTGGGCTAGGGGCGATATCCCGGCGATGTGATCGAGCGCTCAGGTGCTCAGCGAAGTGCCGCGCGCAGGTTGCAGCCAGTGATGCGGGAACTGCCGTCGGGTAATCCTTGCCGTCCGGCCCGACGATCAGCGGGCGCGAACATTTCGGCGATTGGCTGCACTTAAGCCGGGTTCCGCCTGAGCGCCGTCCTGATGCTTGAAAGCCGGGCGGCAGTCTGCCACAAGGGCCGATATGCATGCAAGCTTGAGCAGGACCGGGCAATGAAGGCATTTTTCGTGCAGATAAAGTGCGATCTGGGCAAGTCCTATGACGTTGCCGGCGCGTTGGCCGATGCCGAGATCGCCTCGGAAATCTACTCGACAGCCGGCGACTACGATCTGCTCGCCAAATTCTATGTCGACGACGAGGAAGACATCGGCCATTTCGTCAACGAGAAGGTGCAGATTCTTCCAGGTATCAAGGACACGTTTACAGTCGTCACCTTCCGCGCGTTCTGAGAGACCGTTTGGAAACTCTACTCTGGCGGCCATCTGATGGCGTTTTCTGCGCTTCCGGTGCTCACGGACCAGCGCATGACCCCGGAAACCGATTTCGGTTTCCGGAAAGGGATCATGCGCAAATGCAAAGTGTTAGAGCGTCCTTGCGCGTCCAATTGGACGCGCAGCGCTCTAATGTCCGCTGCGCGCCGGTTCTCGAAACCACCACCATATGACTCGCCAGAGCGAATTTCGAAACAGTCTCTGAGCGGCGCCGGCCGCCTGCCCGGGCACGAGGCAAAGCCTGACCCAGCCATATCGGCGATGCCCTAATTTTAGGCAGGTCGCGACATACTGATCGCCAGCATCCTCCAAATCACCGATTGCGCTTGATTTTCTCGCGTGACGCCAGTGAAATGGCCTCACAGGGGAGTATGCGATTGGCAGCGTTCGACGAAATGCTTCCGGAAATCTCCGGATTGAGAAAACCGTATTCGGCTTACGACCGCTGGCTGAAGGAGCAGGATCCGGCCAGGCTTAGCGAGAAGATGCAGGACGCCGAACGCGTCTTTCGCAAGACCGGTATCACCTTTGCCGTCTATGGCGAGCAGGAAGCCTCCGAACGCCTTATTCCCTTCGATATCGTCCCGCGCATCATTTCCGGCAATGAATGGCGACGGCTGACGCAGGGCATCGAGCAGCGCGTCCAGGCGCTGAACGCGTTTCTCGACGATATCTACCACCGCCAGGAGATCTTGCGCGCCGGGCGCGTCCCCAAGGAATTGATCGCCAAGAACGAGGCGTTCCTGCCGGAGATGATCGGGGTACGGCCGCCGGCCGGCGTCTACACCCATATCATCGGCGTCGATATCGTTCGCATCAGCGAGAACGAGTTCTATGTGCTGGAGGACAATGCGCGCACGCCGTCCGGCGTCTCCTACATGCTGGAGAACCGCGAGACGATGATGCAGCTCTTCCCAGAGCTGTTCCAGCAGATCAAGGTGCGGCCGGTGGAAAACTATCCGCAGCTCTTGCGCCAGTCGCTGGCGGCGGTGCGGCCGCAAAGCACCAAGGGCGCGCCGACCATTGCCGTGCTGACGCCGGGCAGCTTCAACTCCGCCTATTTCGAACATGCCTTCCTTGCCGACCAGATGGGTGTGCAGCTTGTCGAGGGGCAGGATCTGCGCGTCGTCGATGGCCACGTCGCGATGCGCACGACCGAAGGCTACAAGCAGATCGACGTGCTTTATCGAAGGGTGGACGATTCTTTCCTCGATCCGTTGACCTTCCGTCCGGACTCAGCACTTGGAGTGCCGGGCATCATGGATGTCTACCGCGCCGGCAACATCACCATCGCCAATGCGCCGGGAACCGGCATCGCCGACGACAAGGCGATCTATTCCTACATGCCCGAGATCGTCGAATTCTACACCGGCCGCAAGGCAATCCTCGGCAACATCCCGACTTGGCGCTGCTCGGAGCCGGACAGCCTGAAATACGTGCTCGAACATATCGACGAGTTGGTGGTGAAGGAGGTGCACGGCTCCGGCGGCTACGGCATGCTGGTCGGGCCGGCGGCGACCAAGAAGGAATGCGAGGACTTTTCCAAAAAACTCGCGGCAAAACCGTCGAACTACATCGCCCAGCCGACGCTGGCGCTGTCGACCTGTCCGATCCTGACCGACAAGGGGCTGGCGCCGCGCCATGTCGATCTCAGGCCCTACGTGCTGGTTTCCGACCGCATCCAGATCGTGCCGGGCGGGCTGACGCGCGTGGCGCTGAAGGAGGGCTCGCTGGTGGTCAATTCGTCCCAGGGCGGCGGCACCAAGGATACATGGGTGCTGGATGATTAGTGAATAGTGAATAGTGAATAGTGAATAGTGAGTAGTCAGTAGTCAGTAGTCAGTAGTCAGTAGTCAGTAGTAAGTATTCAGTAGTCGGCAGCAGAGGAAAGCACAATGTCATATTCCGTCGAAATCCAAACATTCACTATTCACTACTCACCACTCACTACTCACTAGCCCCGAAGGGCCGCTTTCCATGCTTCTCGGCCGCACCGCCAACGGGCTCTACTGGATGAACCGCTACATCGAGCGCGCGGAAAACATGGCGCGGCTGGTCGATGCCGGGCTGCGCATGGCGCTGACTCGTACCCAGAACGCCTCCGAAGAGTGGAATTCGGTGCTTCTCAGTGCCGGTTCGGACGCTGCCTTCACGCAGAAATATTCCGACTATACCGCCGCCAATGTCGCGGATTTCCTGCTGCGCGACACATCGAACCCGTCGAGCACGATGGTGTCGATCGAGACGGCTCGCAACAACGCCCGCATGGTGCGCACCGCGCTGACGCGCGAAACCTGGGAAAGCATCAACGAGGCCTGGATGTCGCTGAAGCGCATGCTGGCCAAGCCGATCGACGAACGCGACCTGCCCAGCGTGCTCGACGCGATCAAGCGCGAAACGGCGCTGATCCGCGGTTCGTTCTACGGCACCATGCTGCGCAACGAGATCTTCGATTTCTCGCAGCTCGGCACCTATGTCGAACGCGCCGACAACACGGCGCGCATCCTGGACGTGAAATATTACGTGCTGTTGCCGTCGATCTCGTGGGTCGGCTCGACGCTCGACAATTACCAGTGGGAATCGATCCTGCGTTCGGTGTCGGCGCACCGCTCCTATCGCTGGGTCTACGAGGCCGACTACAAGCCGAGCAACATCGCCGACTATCTAATCCTCAACGTTCGCATGCCGCGCTCGCTGACATTCTGCTATCGTTTCCTGACGGAGCACCTCAGATTCCTGGGCGACGATTATGGCGAGCGCCATGCCTGTCATGCGACAGCGGGCAAGACCCAGGCCATGCTGACGGCCGGCTCGATCAAGGACATATTCGACGCAGGCCTGCATGAATTCCTGGCCAATTTCATTCGCGACAACACCAGGCTCGGCGACGAGATCGCCCAGGACTACAGGTTCTATTGAGCATGATCCCGGAAAGTAAAAGCCTGTTTCCGGAAAAGATCATGCTCAGGGGACGAGAGCAATGCGGCTGAGGATCACCCACCGGACCGAATACCGCTACGATGCGCCGGTGCACTATCTGTTGCAGCGGTTGCGGCTGCTTCCGGTCAGCGGGCCGACGCAGACCGTTTTGTCCTGGGCGCTGACGATCGAAGGGGCGCGCGAGGAAGTTCGCTTCACCGACCATTTCGGCAACGACACGCGGCTGTTGAGCGTCGAAGGCGAGCGCGATTTCATCACCGTCGAGGCATCAGGCGAGGTGGTGACGCGCGACACCGCTGGCGTCTCCGGCCCACATCAGGGTTTCGCGCCGCTCTGGCTGTTTGGCCATGAAACCCCGTTGACCACGGTCGGCAGCGGCATTCGCGAACTCGCGGCCTCGGTCGGCGAGGGGACCGATATCGAAAGATTGCACCGGCTGATGGCGGTGATCGGCGAGCGCGTCGCCTATACGCCGGGCACCACCAATGCGGCGACGCCGGCCGAGGACGCGCTGGCGCTCAAGACCGGCGTCTGCCAGGACCACAGCCACATCTTTGCCGCCGCCGCACGCGCCATTGGCTTTCCGGCCCGCTACGTCAGCGGTTATTTGATGATGGATGCGGCGGTCGAGCAGGCGGCTAGCCATGCCTGGGCCGAGGCGCATGTTGCGGGCCTTGGCTGGGTCGCGTTCGACGTCGCCAACGGCATTTCGCCCGACGAACGCTATGTAAAGGTGGCGACCGGCCGTGATTACCGCGACGCCACGCCCGTATCAGGAATTCGGCTGGGACAAGCGGAAGAACAGCTTGCGGTCATCGTCACCGTGGAGCAGTAATCCACGGCAAGATTGCCGCCAAAGAGATTCGATGACCTATTGCGTCGGCCTGAAGATCGATCGTGGGCTCGTGTTCATGTCTGACACGCGTACCAATGCCGGCATGGATTCAATCTCGACCTTCAAGAAGATGCATGTCTGGGAGGAGCCGGGCGAGCGCGTCATCGTGCTGATGTCGGCCGGCAATCTGGCGACGACGCAGGCCGTCGTCAGTTTGCTCGACGAACGCACCAAGGCGGTGGCCGATCGCCACGCCACGCTGCTCGAAACGCCTTCCATGTACCAGACGGTACGGATGGTCGGCGACACCGTCAAGGAAGTCATCGCCAGTTCGTCGCCGGCGGGCGAGAAGGCCGATTCCTATTTCAATGCCTCCTTTATCCTCGGCGGCCAGATCAAGGGCAGCGCGCCGCGGCTGTTCATGATCTATCCGGAAGGCAATTTCATCGAATCCACCGACGACACGCCGTTTTTCCAGATCGGCGAGACCAAATACGGCAAGCCGATCATCATCCGCGCCTATGAAAAGACGATGAGTTTCGCCGAGACGGTGAAACTGCTGCTGGTGTCGTTCGACTCGACGCTGAAATCGAACCTGTCGGTGGGTCTGCCGCTCGACCTGCTATTCTATGAAAAGGACGCCTTCAAGGTCAGCCTGAAGAAGCGGATAGCCCAGGACGATCAATACTACCGCACCATCTCGGACGGCTGGTCGAATGCACTGAAGGCTGCTTTTGCGAGCCTGCCCGATTTTCCCGAATGAAAGCCTCCGTTTTTCGTGCTCTTTGATTGCTGGGCTCGATGCGACGGAGAGGAAAATGAATAGCAACGAATTCCGGGAATGGTCGCTGTACGCGGCCGAATGGGGTGCCGACTACAGAAGCACACTTCGCGAAAGGCCGGTGCGGCCGCTTGTCGAACCGGGCGAAATCTCTAGAAGCATCGATGTCTCGCCGCCGGAAAAAGGCGAAACGATGCAGCAATCTTCGCCGACTTCGAGCAAAAAATCCTGCCGGGCATGACGCATTGGCAGCATCCGCGCTTCTTCGCCTACTTCCCGGCCAATGCCGCACCAGCTTCCGTGGTGGCCGAATATCTGGTCTCGGTGATGGCCGCGCAATGCATGCTCTGGCAGACCTCGCCGGCAGCGACCGAACTCGAGACGCGCGTCGTCGACTGGATGCGTCAGGCGCTTGGCCTGCCGGAAGGGTTTTCCGGCGTCATGCAGGATTCGGCATCGTCGGCGACGCTTGCCGCCGTGCTGACCATGCGCGAGCGCGCGCTGAACTGGCAGGGCAACAAGAAGGGCCTGCAAGGCCAGCCGATATTGCGCGTCTATTCTTCCGACCAGGTCCATACTTCCATCGACCGGGCAATCTGGGTATCGGGCATCGGCGAGGACAATCTCGTGCGCATTCCGGTTGCCGGCCGCCTGCGCGCCATGGATGTCACAGCCCTCGAAGCGGCGATCGTCGCCGACCGGGATGCCGGCATGCTGCCGGCCGGCATCATCGCTTGTGTCGGCGGCACCAGCACCGGCGGCACCGATGACATCGCCGGCGTCGCCGCAGTGGCAAAGCGGTACGGGATCTATCTGCATGTCGATGCCGCCTGGGCCGGATCGGCGATGATATGTCCGGAATACCGGCATTTCTGGGCGGGCGTGGAGGAGGCGGATTCCATCGTCTTCAACCCACACAAATGGCTGGGCGCGCAGTTCGACTGCTCGATGCAGTTCATCCGCCGACCGGAAGACCTGGTGCGGACGCTCGCCATCAAGCCGGATTACCTGAAGACGCATGGACGCGACGGCATCATCAACTATTCCGAATGGTCGGTGCCGCTCGGGCGGCGCTTTCGCGCACTGAAACTGTGGTTCCTGCTGCGCGCACACGGGCTGGAAAATCTGCGGACCATGATCCGCAGCCATGTCGCCTGGAGCGAAGGTCTTGCCGCCCGGCTGGCCAGGGAACCGGATTTCGAGATCGTCACGGAACCGATGCTGTCGCTGTTTTCGTTCCGGCATCTGGCGGCGGCCGGCATCGATTCGGACGAACACAATCTGCGACTGGTCAATGCGATCAACGACGATGGCCGCATCTACCTGACGCAGACACGGGCGGACGGGCAGATCGCGATCCGCTTTCAGGTCGGTCAGTTCGAGACGACGGCGGCGGATGTCGACACCGCTTTCGAGGTCATCACCGAAATCGCCCGCGGGCTGGCCTGAAATTGGTCGGCAAAGTGGCGTCGAGGTTTGTCTTTGGACGCATGTAATTTCGTTAGCCGGCTCATACCTTTTCATCACTTTCGTTTTCCGCTATAGACAAGAAAAACGAAAACGGGAGGTCCCCAATGTATCTGTCGCCGCGTCATTCCGAAATCGTCCAGATGGCCAAGGACAATGGCCGCGTGCTGGTCGACGACCTGGCGACGCATTTCAACGTGACGCCGCAGACCATTCGCAAGGACCTTAACGATTTGTGCGACCAGCGGCTGCTATCGCGCGTTCATGGCGGGGCGCTGTTCCCATCCGGCATCGAGAACATGGAATATGAGGCACGGCGCAAGATCGCCGCCGATGAGAAGGAGGCGATCGGCCGCGCAGCAGCCAGGCTGATCCCGGACAATGCCTCGCTGTTCATCAATATTGGCACCACGACGGAGTCGGTCAGCAAGGCGCTCCTTGATCACAGCGGCCTGATGGTCATCACCAATAACATCAATGTTGCCAACAGGATGCGCATATATCCTTCGATCGAAGTGGTGATCGCCGGCGGCGTCGTGCGCGGCTCAGACGGTGGCGTGGTCGGCGAGGCGGCGGTTGATTTCATCAGGCAGTTCAAGGTCGACTACGCGGTGATCGGCGCCTCGGCGATCGACCATGACGGCGCGCTGCTCGATTTCGATTTTCGTGAAGTGAAGGTGGCGCAGGCGATCATCGCCAATGCCCGGCATGTCATCCTCGTTTCCGACCAGACCAAGTTCGAACGGACAGCGCCGGTCCGCATCGGCCATCTGTCGCAGGTCAACACCTTCATCACCGACCGCTGCGACATCCCGTCGGTGCGCAAGATCTGCCAGGAGGCAGAGGTTCAACTGATCGAAACTTCGCTCTCCTAGTGGGTGCCGTTGCGGCAATTGTCGCCGTTTATATTTCGTTTGACATTCGTTCTCATTTCGAAATAATCCCATCACGGTTTCGTAAAAACCTAAAAATGCTGCAATGCGAAATCCGGGAGGACTATTGTGAGCGCACCCCCGATCCATGACATCTTCGTCATCGGTGGCGGTATCAACGGCTGCGGCATCGCCCGCGATGCGGTTGGGCGCGGCTTCTCGGTCTTCCTTGCCGAAATGAACGATCTGGCCAGCGGCACTTCCTCCGGCTCGACCAAGCTGATCCATGGCGGCTTGCGCTATCTTGAGTTCTACGAGTTCCGCCTGGTGCGCGAAGCGTTGATGGAACGCGAGGTTCTCTGGAAAAACGCGCCGCACATCATCTGGCCGATGCGCTTCGTGCTGCCCTACTCCAAGGGCCTGCGCCCGGCCTGGCTGATCAGGCTCGGCCTTTTCCTTTACGACCACATCGGCGGGCGCAAATTGCTGCCGGCGACCAAGACGCTGGACATGGCAAAGGACCCGGCCGGCAAGCCGCTGAAGCCGTTGTTTCGAAAGGCCTTCGAATATTCCGACGGCTGGGTCAACGATGCGCGGCTGGTGGCGTTGAACGCCCGGGACGCCGCCGATCGCGGCGCAACGATCCGAACCCGCACGAAAGTCATCAGCGCACGCCGTGAAGGCGAGCTTTGGGCGGTCAGGCTGGAAAACATGCAGACCGGGGACACCGATGAGGTCAAGGCGCGGCTTTTGGTCAACGCCGCCGGTCCATGGGTCGACCACGTGCTGTCCGCTACGGTCGGCTTGCACGATGTGCACAATGTCCGGCTGGTACAGGGCAGCCATATCGTCATCGGCAAGAAGTTCGACGATCCGCGCGCCTATTTCTTCCAGAACAAGGATGGCCGCATCATCTTTGCTATCCCCTACGAGGAAGAGTTCACGCTGATCGGCACCACCGACCAGGACTATTCTGGCGACCCGCACGACGTGAAGATCAGCGACGCCGAGATCGATTATCTCTGTGCTGCGGCGAGCGAATATTTCGCGCAACCGGTCAAACGTTCGGACATCGTCTGGACCTATTCCGCCGTGCGCCCGCTTTATGACGACGGCGCCTCGAAGGCGCAGGAAGCGACCCGAGATTATGTTCTGAAGACCGACGGCGGCGATGGCACGGCGCCGATCATCAACACCTTCGGCGGCAAGATCACCACCTATCGCCGGCTATCGGAATCGATGCTCGAGAAAATCGAGGGTTTTCTCGGCAAGCGCGGCAAACCGTGGACGGCAAACGCGTCGCTGCCGGGCGGCGATTTCCCGGCCAGCGGCTTCGACGCCGAAGTGGCGAAACTGAAGACGGCCTATCCGTTCCTCGATGCGCGTCTGGCGCGCCGCCTGACCCGGCTTTACGGGACTCGCGCAAGGATGCTGCTGGGCCTCGCCAGGTCGAATGCCGACCTTGGCCGCAACTTTGGCGCCGATCTCTACGAGGCCGAGGTGCGCTACCTCGTTCAAAATGAATGGGCGATGACGGCCGAAGATGTATTGTGGCGCAGGACCAAGCGCGGCCTGCATCTGAGCCGCGAGCAGGCGGCAGCGCTCGACGAATTCATGCGCGGGATAAGCCGGCGCCATGTCGCGGCTGCCGAATAGTGATGCAGAAAGCCTGGGAGGAGGCATCATGCTGGAACTGAGAAACGTGACGAAGACGATCGGCGCGACGGAGCATATACGCGACGTGTCGCTGACGCTCCAGCACGGCTCGCTCAACGTCCTTCTCGGACCGACGCTTTCCGGCAAGACCAGCCTGATGCGGCTGATGGCCGGCCTTGATGTGCCGACATCCGGTTCGGTCTGGTTCGATGGCAAGGATGTCACCGGCATCCCGGTGCAGAAGCGCACCGTCGCCATGGTCTACCAGCAGTTCATCAACTATCCGGCGATGACCGTTTACGAGAACATCGCCTCGCCGCTGAGGGTGGCCGGGACCGAGCGGGCAAAGATCGACAAGGAGGTGCGCGATGCCGCAGCCCTTCTCAAGCTGACGCCCTTCCTCGACCGCACACCGCTCAGCCTCTCCGGCGGCCAGCAGCAGCGCACCGCGCTGGCGCGCGCCATCGTCAAGAACGCCAGCCTGGTGCTGCTCGACGAGCCGCTCGCCAATCTCGACTACAAGCTACGCGAGGAGCTGCGTGCGGAATTGCCGAAAATCTTCGCGGCGACCGGCACCATCTTTGTCTACGCCACGACGGAGCCGCATGAAGCCTTGCTGCTCGGCGGCAACACGGCGACGCTTTCCGAAGGCCGCATCACCCAGTTCGGCCCGACGATCGACGTCTTCCGCAGGCCGAACGACCTCGTCACGGCCAAGACATTCGCCGATCCGCCGCTCAACACGATCGTGCTGAAGAAGAGCGGTTCGAGCTTCCTTCTTGATGGTGGGGTGAACCTCCCGGTGCCGGCTGAACTCGCCGGTATTGCCGATACGAGTTACACGATCGGCTTCCAGCCCCACCATCTCTCTCTTGCCCGGCCGAGCCCGTCGGCGGTTCCGGTGAAAGCCAAGGTCTCGGTGACCGAGATCACCGGTTCTGAAAGCTTTGTGCATCTCGACTTCGCCGATGTCCGCTGGGTGATGCTGGAGCACGGCATCCTGGTGTTCGAGCCGGACCAGACCATCGAGGTGTTCATCGATCCGCGGCACATCATGGTTTTCGACGCGAACGGCCGCTCGGCCGCGCCGCCACAGATGCTGGCGGCTTGAGGGAGGAGGGCACATGGCGCGCATCGACTGCAACCATATCCGCCACGCCTACGGGCCGCATCCGAAGTCGGACAAGGACTATGCGCTGAAGGAGGTGCATCACGCCTTCGAGGACGGCGGCGCCTATGCGCTGCTGGGGCCGTCGGGCTGCGGCAAGACCACGCTGCTCAACATTATTTCCGGCCTGTTGTATCCGTCGCATGGCGAGCTTCTGTTCGACGGCAAGGACGTGACCAATCTGTCGACGCAGGAGCGCAATATCGCGCAGGTGTTCCAGTTCCCGGTCATCTACGACACCATGACCGTCTACGACAATCTGGCCTTCCCGCTGCGCAACCGCGGCGTTCCGGAACCCGACGTCGACCGCAAGGTGCGCGAAACGCTGGAAATGACGGGGTTGGCCGATATGGCTATGAGAAAGGCGAGGGGGCTGACCGCCGACCAGAAGCAGAAGATCTCGCTCGGGCGCGGGCTGGTGCGCTCCGATGTCAACGCGATCCTGTTCGACGAGCCGCTGACCGTCATCGACCCGCATATGAAGTGGGTGCTGCGCTCGCAACTGAAACAGCTGCACAGGCGCTTCGGTTTCACCATGGTCTATGTCACGCACGACCAGACCGAAGCGCTCACCTTCGCCGAAAACGTCGTCGTCATGTATGAGGGCGAGATCGTGCAGATCGGCTCTCCAGCCGAACTGTTCGAGCGGCCCAAGCATACATTCGTCGGCTATTTCATCGGCTCGCCGGGCATGAACGTCATGCCGGTCGCGGTCGAAGGCAGGAACGCGCGGCTCGGCAGCCAGACGATCGAATTGCCGGGCGCGCCCAAGGCTGGAATCACAGGCGCGATCGAACTCGGCATCCGCCCCGAATATGTCAGGCTTGGCGCCAGCGGCATGCCGGTTTCAATCCGGAAGGTCGAGGATATCGGCCGCCACAAGGTGGTGCGCGCCAGTTTCGAAGGCCGCGACATCGCGGCGATCGTCGGCGAGGACGAGGACATTCCCGCCGATCCGAAGATCGCTTTCGACCCGGCAGGAATCAATATCTATGCCGATTCCTGGCGCGTCGAGATGGGAGGCTGAGCATGGATAAGACCTGGAACAACAAGGCTTGGTTCATGGTGCTGCCGGTGCTGGTGCTGGTGGCGTTCAACGCAATCATCCCGCTGATGACGGTGGTCAACTATTCAGTTCAGGAGACGTTCGGAAACAACCTGTTCTTCTTTGAAGGCGTTAAGTGGTTCCAGGAAGTCCTTAATTCGCCGCGCTTCCACGCATCGCTCCTGCGCCAGTTCGCCTTCACCGGGTTAATCCTGCTGATCGAGGTGCCGCTAGGCGTGGCGGTGGCGCTTGCCATGCCGCGTTCCGGCCCATGGGTCGCGGTCTGCCTGGTGTTGATGTCGCTGCCGTTGCTGATCCCATGGAACGTCGTCGGCGCCATGTGGAACATCTTTGCGCTGCCGGACATCGGGCTGCTCGGCTATGTTATCAACGCGATGGGCATCAGCTACAATTTCACCAGCCAGCCGCTGTCGGCGTGGTTCACCGTCGTCCTGATGGACGTATGGCATTGGACCTCGCTAGTGGTGCTGCTTGCCTATGCAGGCCTCGTCTCGATACCCGACGCCTACTATCAGGCTGCAAAGATTGACGGTGCATCACGCTGGTCGGTGTTCCGCTTTATCCAACTGCCCAAGATGAAGCGCGTGCTGACCATTGCCATGCTGCTGCGGTTCATGGATTCCTTCATGGTCTACACTGAACCGTTCGTACTGACAGGCGGAGGACCGGGCAATGCCACGACCTTCCTGTCGATCGATCTTGTCAAGGCAGCGCTCGGCGAATTCAACCTCGGAATCGCGGCGGCCATGAGCATCATCTACTTCCTGATGACGCTGCTGGTGTCGTGGCTCTTCTACACCCTGATGACCCAATCCGAAGCGGAGGGCTGAGATGACATCGGTGAAGGAAGGCCTTGGGGATAAAAGGAGCGACGTTTTGATGCGAGAGCAGACAACGCCGCCACCGGCGTCGAATGCGGCGGGTCTCCGGTCGGCGAGCGTAATGAGCGGACGCGGCCGGGAGGCGCGCTTCCTTTGGCTCGTGCCGACGGTCTACATCATCTTCCTGATGCTGCCGATCTACTGGCTGCTCAACATGTCGTTCAAGACTACGAACGAAATCCTCGGCGGCTTCTCATTGTGGCCACGCAGTTTCACGGTGGCGAGCTATGTCGAGATCCTCACCAACCCCGTTTGGTACAATGGCTACATCAGCTCCATCAGCTATGTATTTATCAACACTGCGATTTCGGTCAGCGTGGCGCTGCCCGCTGCCTATGCCTTCTCGCGCTACCGCTTCCTTGGGGACAAGCACCTGTTCTTCTGGCTGCTGACCAACCGCATGGCGCCGCCGGCGGTTTTCGCGCTGCCGTTTTACCAGCTCTACTCGGCCATCAATCTCTTCGACACGCCATGGGCCGTTGCGCTGGCGCACTGCCTGTTCAACATACCGCTCGCAGTGTGGATTCTCGAAGGCTTCATGTCCGGCGTGCCGAAAGAGATCGACGAGACGGCCTTCATAGACGGCTATTCCTGGTCGCGGTTCTTCGTGAAGATATTCATGCCGCTGATCGCTTCCGGCATCGGTGTCACGGCGTTCTTCTGCTTCATGTTCTCTTGGGTCGAGCTGTTGCTCGCCAAGACGCTGACGTCTGTCGCCGCGAAGCCGATCGCCGCCGTGATGACCCGGACGGCGAGCACATCGGGCTACGAACTCGGATTGCTGGCGGCCGCCGGCGTGCTCACCATCGTTCCGGGCGCGATCGTCATCTGGTTCGTCCGGAACTATATCGCCAAGGGGTTTGCGCTCGGCCGCGTCTAGCGGCGGCGCAGGGAAGGAGTAAAGACGATGGATCTGTCATGGATGGCCTGGACTTGGCAGACCGCCACCTTCTTCGGCGTGATCCTGCTTCTTCTGGTCGGGATGACCGCGTGGGAGTGGGCCAGTCCTGGCGGAGCGCCGCGCCATGGCATTCTCGGCCTCGATACTACGCGTGGCGACCGACTGTTCATTTCGCTGCTAGGCAGCGCCTACATCCATCTCGCTTGGCTGGGTCTTGTCGGACCCAACCTGTGGTGGGCACTCGCCCTCTCGATCGTCTACGCCATCGGCGTTTTTCGATTCGTCTAGGGGGAGAAACTGTTGGAGCGGCCGCACAACGACCGCTCCGATCGCACTTGAAACCGAAATGGGAGGAACCTCATGCGACGTCACCTACTAACATCGACAACGGCACTAGTCCTGCTGCTCGGGGCCAGTCAGGCCTACGCAGGCATGGACGAAGCCAAGACATTCCTTGACACGGAAATCAATGGCCTTTCGACCCTCGATCGCTCGGCTCAGGAAGCCGAAATGCAATGGTTTGTCGATGCTGCGAAACCCTTCGCCGGCATGGAAGTCAACGTGCTGTCGGAAGGTATCCCGACACACACTTATGAATCGACCGTGCTCACCAAGGCGTTCGAGGCGATCACCGGCATCAAGGTCAACCACCAGATCCTCGGCGAGGGCGAAGTCGTCCAGGCCGTGCAGACCCAGATGCAGACCAACCGCAACCTCTATGACGCTTATGTCAACGACAGCGACCTGATCGGCACCCATTCGCGGCTGCAGCTTGCCGTGAATCTCACCGATTTCATGGCCGGCGAAGGCAAGGATGTCACCCTTCCGACGCTCGATCTCGAAGACTTCATTGGCATCAAGTTCACGACCGGCCCGGACGGCAAGCTCTACCAGCTCCCGGACCAGCAGTTCGCCAACCTCTACTGGTTCCGCAAGGACTGGTTCGACAAGCCGGAACTCAAGGAAAAGTTCAAGGCCAAGTATGGCTACGATCTCGGCGTCCCGGTGAACTGGTCCGCCTACGAAGATATCGCCGAATTCTTCTCCAAGGACGTGAAGGAAATCGACGGCGTGCAGGTCTTCGGACACATGGACTACGGCAAGCGCGCACCCGATCTCGGTTGGCGCATGACTGACGCGTGGCTGTCCATGGCCGGCACCGGCAGCCCCGGCGAGCCGAATGGCATCCCGATCGACGAATGGGGCATTCGCATGGAGGCGGGCACCTGCAATCCGGTCGGCGCGAGCGTTTCGCGCGGTGGCGAGGCGAATGGTCCGGCGTCGGTCTATGCCATCGCAAAGTGGGACGAGTGGCTGCGCAACTTTGCGCCTCCCGGAGCAGCGAGCTACGATTTCTACCAGTCGCTGCCCGCGCTGAGCCAAGGCAACGTGGCCCAGCAGATCTTCTGGTACACGGCTTTCCTCGCCGACATGGTGAAGCCCAAGTCGGAAGGCAACAACACGGTCGATGATCAGGGCAATTTGTTGTGGCGCATGGCCCCGTCGCCGCACGGCCCGTACTGGAAGGAAGGGCAGAAGATCGGCTATCAGGACGTGGGCTCTTGGACGATCCTGAAATCGACCCCGGCCGATCGTGCCAAGGCCGCCTGGCTTTATGCGCAGTTCGTCGTGTCGAAGACCGTGTCTTTGAAGAAGTCCCATGTCGGGCTCACTCTGATCCGCGATTCCGACATTCGGCATCAGTCGTTTACCGACCGTGCGCCCAAACTCGGCGGCTGGGTGGAGTTCTACCGCTCTCCAGACCGGGTCGCCTGGTCGCCGACCGGCATCAACGTGCCCGACTACCCGAAGCTCGCCCAGATCTGGTGGCAGCAGATCGGCGACGTGAACTCCGGGGCGTTCACTCCGCAACAGGCGATGGATCGCCTCGCTGAGGAAATGGACATCACGATGGCCCGCATGCAGGCCGCCGACGAGTCCGCTAAGGTCTATGGCGGCTGTGGTCCGCGACTCAACGAGCCGAAAGATCCGGCCGAATGGTTGGGCAAGCCGAACGGTCCTAAGGCCAAACTCGAGAACGAGAAGCCGAAAGGCGAGACCATCGTCTATGAGGAACTGATCAAGCGCTGGACCACCCAGTAGGCTTGCCGAACCGCCAAAGCGGAAAGAGACCACAGGGAGGCGGCGCGAGCCGTCTCCCTTCGTTGTAACTGAGGGTAGACAGCATGACCGGATACATCTTGTCGATCGACCAGGGCACCACGTCCAGCCGCGCCATCGTGTTCGACGGGTCCATGAAACTCGTGGGCAGCGGACAAAAGGAGTTTGCCCAGCACTATCCGGCCTCCGGCTGGGTCGAGCACGATCCAGAGGAAATCTGGGACACGGTCGTTTCGACCTGCAAGGCAGCCTTGGCTGCTGCCAGGCGAAAGGCCGCCGACATCTCGGCAATCGGCATCACCAATCAGCGCGAGACCGTCGTCATCTGGGACCGGGCGACCGGCAAACCGATCCACAACGCGATTGTCTGGCAGGACCGCCGCACTGCACCGCTGTGCCAGAAATTGAAGAAGCAGGGGCTGGAGAAGAAGTTTACCAGAAAGACCGGCCTGCTGCTCGATCCCTACTTCTCCGGCACCAAGATCGCCTGGATGCTGGACAAGGTGAAAGGCGCCAGGAAGCGCGCCGAAAAGGGCGAATTGCTGGCCGGCACAATCGACAGCTTTTTGATCTGGCGGCTGACCGGCGGCAAGGTTCACGCCACAGACGCCACCAACGCCTCGCGCACACTCGTCTACAACATCGAAAAGAATACCTGGGACGACGAGCTTTTGGCGATCCTGAACATACCGGGAAAAATGCTGCCGCAGGTGAAGGATTGCGCCGACGATTATGGAATCACGGAGAAAAGTCTCTTTGGCTCGGAGATAAAAATCCTCGGTGTGGCTGGCGATCAGCACGCGGCGGCTATCGGCCAGGCCTGTTTCGAGCCGGGCATGATGAAGTCCACCTATGGCACCGGCTGCTTCGCGCTGCTCAACACCGGCAGTGATCTGGTGCGCTCGAAGAACCGGTTGTTGACCACCATTGCATACAGGCTGAACGGCAAGACCACTTATGCGCTGGAAGGGTCGATCTTCATCGCGGGTGCTGCCGTGCAGTGGCTGCGCGACGGCATCAAGGTGATCGGCAAGGCCGAGCAGAGCGGCGTGCTGGCGGCGAGCGCCGATCCGACTCAAGAAGTCTATCTGGTGCCGGCTTTCGTCGGGCTTGGCGCGCCGCACTGGGACGCCGACGCACGCGGCGCCATCTTCGGGCTGACCCGCAATTCGGGCCCGGCCGAATTTGCCCGCGCCGCATTGGAATCCGTGGCTTTCCAGACCCGCGACCTGCTCGATGCCATGCGCAAGGACTGGAAGGGCGCTTCAGCGAAGACCGTTCTCAGGGTCGATGGCGGCATGGTGGCGTCGGACTGGACGATGCAGCGGCTTGCCGACATCCTCGATGCGCCGGTCGACCGTCCAACCATTTTGGAGACGACGGCACTCGGCGCGGCTTGGCTGGCCGGCTCGAAGGCGGGCGTCTGGCCTAAGACAAGGGAATTCGCCAAGAGCTGGGCGCTCGAACGGAGATTCAAGCCGGATATGGGAGCTTCGGTCCGTTCCGCCAAGCTGGCGGGTTGGCGCGATGCTGTGCGCCGGACGCTGAGCATGCTGTAAGTTCGCGCACCGAAAAGCCTGCGCCGTTGCCGGCGCGGGCTCTTCAACAACCCTTACTCAACTCTGCCCGGGCTTGATCAATAGGGCGAGATGCACTGCCGGCGGGGGCCGTAGTAAGGCTGGTACGTGTTGTCATAGGCCCGGTAGGATCTGTAGGGGCTGTAGCACCACCCCACGTGTGAACCGCCTCGATAGACGGGGCGGTACTGGTTGTTGATGATCGCGCCGGTGATCAGCGCGCCAGTGGCGAAGGCAGCCAGCGGGAACCAGTAGTCGCCGTGACGGCGATAGCCGCGACGATAATAGCGATAGCCGCGATGGCCGCGCCAATACTTGAAATCGTCACGGGCGAAATCGCGACGGTAAAAATCGCGATGGGAGAAATCGCGACGGGAGAAATCGCGGTTGAAACCACGCCTCCACCGCCTGTGTTCGACAGTCTGGACATCCGACGAGACGTTCTGACCCAGCGGCACGTAGATGGGCTGGGCATTGACGGGCACGATCTCCGCTACAACGAATGACGCTGGCAGCGCGGTCGCCAGCAAGCCCGACATGATCCTGTTCCTGATCTTCTCCTTGAAAGCGTCGTCCCTTGTAGCGACAAAAACGGGCAGGTTGCGCAATTGTTCCGCGAAAAATAGCAAGCTGCTGATTTGTAACGCGTCTCGGTTTTTGTGCGAGACAGCAACTCCGACCTTGTCGAGACGTTTTGCGAGGCGCCATGAGACCGCGAAAAGCCCGGCTTACGTGCCCACTTTTTCCGGTTGACCGGTCGAGGCACTCTCCCTATGTTCCGCGCAATTTCGAGGGCGGCATTCTGAGCCCGCGGGAGCGCGTAGCTCAGCCGGTAGAGCAACTGACTTTTAATCAGTAGGTCCAGGGTTCGAATCCCTGCGCGCTCACCATTGTTTCACGTTAAAATTCAGTTACTTAGGCTTATCCGCGGATTACTGCCACGACAAACGCGACCAGCAACAGGCGGATGAGGCGAGCATCGGGGCAGGTTCTCCCAAGAATCGTGTGCTGAGACATCCGGAAAACTCTGATCACACCAGCGAGACCTTCCCGCCGGCGTGGCGCTCCAGCCGGCCGGCGAGGTCGAGTTCCAACAGCACCATGAAAACCTGGGCGGGATGCAGGCCGGTGTGGCGGATGATTTCGTCGACCGCCACCGGCGTCGGGCCGAGCGCTTCGATGACGCGGGTGCGGTCGTGTTCGCCGGGCGGCGGCGTTGCCGAAAAGTCGGGCGGCTCTTCGAGCGGCGGCGCCTCTCGTGTCTGCACTCCGACTAAGGGGGCGATCGCATTGCTAATATCCGATGCCTCGGTGACCAAGGTGGCGCCGTCCTTGAGCAAGGCGTTGGCGCCGGCGGCGCGCGGATCGAGCGGCGAGCCGGGGACGGCGAATACCAGCCGGCCCATCTCCCCGGCAAGCCTGGCACTGATCAGCGAGCCGGAGCGTTGCGCGGCCTCGACCACGACCAGCCCCAATGCCGCACCGGCGACAAGGCGGTTGCGGCGCGGAAAATCCTGGGCGCGCGGCTGCCAACCGAACGGCATTTCCGAAATGATGGCGCCGCCGCGCTCGGCAATCTCGTTGCACAGTCCGGCATTCTCGGGCGGGTAGGGCAGGTCGAGGCCGCCGGCCAGCACACCGATCGTGCCAGTCGCAAGGCTGCCCTGATGTGCTGCCGTGTCGATGCCGCGCGCCAGGCCGGAGACGATGCCGTAGCCGTTGCGGCCGAGTTCGGCGGCGAGCGATCGCGCCATCTTGATCCCGGCCAGCGAGGCATTGCGGGCGCCGACGATGGCGACTGCCGGCAAGCGGAACACGGCGCCTTCGCCCTTGACCGCGAGCAGCGGAGGCGGATGGTCCATGCTTTTCATCAACGACGGATAGTCGGCCTCGCCGATGCCGACGAAGCGGGCGCCGGCCCGCCGGGCCATCTCCAGTTCCGCCTCTGCCTCGGCAATCGACGGGATGCGGACGCTCTTTCTAGCGCCGCCCGAAATCATCAGCTCGGGCAGCATCTCGAGCGCCGTCTCGGCCGAACCGAAGCGGTTGATCAGATCGCGAAAGGTGGCCGGGCCGACATTCGGCGTGCGGATCAAACGAAGCCAGCTCAACCGCTGCCGGTCGCTGAGTCGCGGCCCGGCGGCGCGCTGGCTCACTCCCTGGCCCCGATCTTGCTCTCGGTGCCGGCCAGCAGCCGCGCAATGTTGGCCCGGTGTTTTATGAAGACGATCAGGCTCATCAGCACGAACAGCCCGGCAATCTCAGGCGTGCTAAGGACATAGAGTGCAATCGGCACGACGACTGCAGCCGTCAGCGCCGCCAGCGAGGAATAGCGGAACAGGAAAGCAGCGGCCAGCCAGACGACGGCGAAGATCAGCGCCACCTGCCAGGCAAGGGCGGTCAGCACGCCGAGATAGGTGGCGACACCCTTGCCGCCTTTGAAGCCGAGCCAGACCGGAAAGAGATGGCCGAAAAAAGCGCCGAGGCCGGCCCAAGGCCCGAGTTCCGGTGCAAAGCGACCAGCGATCAGCACAGCCGCCGTGCCTTTCAGCGCGTCGAGCAGCAGCGTGGCGGCGGCCAGGCCCTTGTTGCCGGTGCGCAGTACATTGGTGGCGCCGATATTGCCGGAGCCGATATTGCGGACGTCGCCAAGGCCGGCGGCGCGGGTGATCAGGAGCCCGAACGGGATCGAGCCGAGCAGATAACCGAACACCAGCGCCAAGACGATGCCGTAAGCCATTGTTCCCCCAGATATGCCCCTAGGCTGAAAACACTGTGCGGCCCGCCACCATCGTTTGCAAGACCTTGCCCTGCAGCCGCGCGCCTTCGAAACAGGTGTTTTTCGAGCGCGAACGGATGCCGCTTTCGCTGACGATCCATGGCTCGTCGAGATCGACCAACGCAAGATCGGCGACCGCACCCGGCTTCAGCGTGCCACCGGGCAGGCCGAACAGTCTTGCCGGCGCCGTGGACAATGTCTCAACCAATCTAAGCAGCGTCACGTCGTCATTGTGATAGAGCCGCAGCGCCGCACCCAGCAGCGTTTCCAGTCCGATGGCACCGGCCGCGGCGTCGGCGAAGGGCAGGCGCTTGGTGTCGACGTCCTGCGGGTCGTGCGAGGATACGATGAGGTCGATCGTGCCGTCCTTGACCGCCTCGATCATCGCCATCCGGTCTTCCTCGGCGCGCAGCGGCGGTGTCAGCCGGAAGAAGGTGCGGTATTCGCCGACATCGTTCTCATTGAGCGACAGATTGTGGATCGAGACGCCTGCTGTGACATTCGCGCTGTCGGCTTTCGCCCGCGTTACCGCGTTTGCCGCCATGGCCGTCGAGATCTTGGCCGCGTGATAGGCGCCGCCGGTCAGCCGCGCCAGCGCAAGGTCGCGCTCCAGCGGAATGGACTCGGCCTCGCGCGGAATGCCGGCAAGGCCGAGCCAGCTGGCATAGAGGCCTTCATTCATGACGCCTGACGAGGCGAGGTCGGGGTCTTGGGTTTCATGAGCGATCACGCCGCCGAAATCGCGCGCATAGGTCAGCGCGCGGCGCATTACCAGTGCGCTTGATATGGTGTGCCGCCCGTCGGTGAAGGCGACCGCGCCGGCCTCGCGCAGCAGCCCGAATTCGGTCATCTCGCGGCCTTCGAGGCCCTTGGTGATCGCAGCCGCCGGAAAGATGTTGACGATGGCCGTGTCCTTGGCGGTGCGCAGCACGAATTCGACGAGCGCGACATTGTCGATCACCGGGTCGGTGTCGGGCATCATGACGATGGAAGTGACGCCGCCGGCGGCCGCCGCCACGCTGGCCGAAGCGATGGTTTCGCGGTGCTCACCGCCCGGTTCGCCGATGAAGACGCGCGCATCGATCAGACCGGGGATAACAGCCTTGCCGGCGCAGTCGATGACGACGGCATCTTGCGGAGCGCCCTGGTTCAATGCCGCCTTGCCGGCAGCGACGATCCTGCGGCCCTCGACAATGACCGTGCCGACCTCGTCGATGCCGCGCGACGGATCGACGATGCGCGCCCGGCTGAAGACCGTTGTGTTCATGCGCCGCGGCCCTCGAGGTTGCGGTCCTCACGATTGCGGCGGGGGTCGAGCAGGGCTTCCATCACCGCCATGCGCACGGCAACTCCCATCTCCACCTGTTCCTGGATGACGCTCTGCGGACCGTCGGCGATTTCCGAGGCGATCTCGACGCCGCGGTTCATCGGGCCGGGATGCATGACCAGAGCGCCGTCCTTGGCCGCCTTCAGCTTCTCGGCATCGAGGCCGAAATAGTGGAAATATTCGCGCACCGAAGGCACGAAAGCGCCTTCCATGCGCTCGCGCTGCAGCCGCAGCATCATCACCACATCCGCGTCCTTGAGCCCTTCGGCCATCGAACGGGTGACGATCACGCCCATTTTCTCGATGCCGGCAGGCAGAAGCGTCGACGGCGCCACGACGCGGACCTGGGCGCCGAGCGCATTGAGAAGCATGATGTTGGAACGCGCCACGCGCGAATGCAGGATGTCGCCGCAGACCGCCACGATCAGCTTCGACAGCGGGCCCCTGGCGCGGCGGATGGTCAGCGCGTCGAGCAGCGCCTGCGTCGGGTGCTCATGGGCGCCGTCACCGGCATTGATCACCGAGCAGCCGACCTTTTGCGCCAGCAGTGCGGCGGCACCCGCCGACTGGTGGCGGATGATCAATATGTCCGGCCGCATGGCGTTCAGCGTCATCGCCGTGTCGATCAGCGTCTCGCCCTTCTTCACCGAAGAACTGGCCACCGACATGTTCATGACGTCGGCACCGAGCCGTTTTCCGGCCAGCTCGAACGACGACTGCGTGCGGGTCGAGGCTTCGTAGAAGAGGTTGATCTGGGTGCGGCCGCGCAGCGTCGAGGTCTTCTTCTCCGACTGCCGCGAGATCGCGACCGCCCGGTCCGCCCTGTCCAGCAAAAGCTCGATGTCGGCGGGGGAAAGATCGCGGATGCCCAGAAGATGGCGGTGGGGATAGAGTGGCAGGGACGAAGCGTCGGTCATCTCAAGGCGCTGCTATAGGGTGGAGGACCTTTGGCTGCAAGCACCAGCTTTGGATTGCGGCCTTTCTCCCCGGTATTTTCGTCGCGCGGGTTGCGCGGCTTGGGCTATAAACCGCCGATGGCTTCGGATTCGTGGCCTTGTGATGATGATGATAAGGACAATGCGTGACCGACGACGTGACGAACCAGCCGCCGCCGCTGGCAGGCGGCAACGCCTGGCGGGGCGATCCGTTGCTGATCCAGCTTGCCGAGCGTTTTTCCGATCCGGTGCGCAAGGATCTCGACGGGCTCGGCCGTTTCGTGCTGACGCACGAGGCGCAGGAGCTGGCCCGCCTTGCCAATGTCGAGACGCCGAAGCTCAGGACCCATGACCGGCAGGGCCGGCGCATCGATCTGGTCGAGTTCCATCCAGCCTATCACGCGTTGATGCGCCGGTCGGTGGCGAACGGGCTGCATTCGTCGGTCTGGGAAAATGGCGATGCCGAGATCGGCCGCCGTCATCAGGTGCGCGCCGCCCGTTTCTACCTGACGGCCGAGCTCGAAACCGGGCATCTCTGCCCCATCACCATGACCAGCGCATCGCTGGCAGCGCTGATGGCAAGCCCGAAGCTTTTTCGCGAATGGGCGCCGCGTGTGACGACACGCAAATACGACCAGGGCCAAAAGCCGCCGGTCGAAAAGGCCGGGCTGACGCTGGGCATGGGCATGACCGAGAAGCAGGGCGGCACCGACGTCCGCGCCAACGTCACCAGGGCCGAGCGCGCCGGCAGCAGCTTCTATCGGCTGACCGGCCACAAATGGTTCATGTCGGCGCCGATGTCGGATGCGTTCCTGGTGCTTGGACAGGCGCCGGAAGGGCTTTCGTGCTTTCTCGTCCCCCGCATTCTCGGCGACGGGTCGGGCAACGGCTTCCGCTTCCAGCGGCTGAAGGACAAGCTCGGCAACCGCTCCAACGCGTCGTCCGAGGTGGAGTTCGTCAACGCCATCGGCGAGATGGTCGGCGAGCCAGGGGCGGGCGTCAAGACGATCATGGACATGGTGACGCTGACCCGGCTCGACTGCGCGATCGCCTCGTCGGCGATCATGCGTGCCGGGCTGGCCGAGGCCGTCCACCACACCCGTCACCGCCAGGTGTTTGGAACCAATCTGATCGAGCAGCCGCTGATGCAGCGCGTGCTGGCCGACATGGCGCTCGACGTCGCTGCGGCCACCGCGCTGTCGTTCCGGCTGGCGCGCTCCTTCGACGAGGCAGCCAGCGACCGCGGCGAGGCGGCCTTCGCGCGCGCCATGACGCCGGTCGTCAAATACTGGGTCTGCAAGATCGCACCACCGCTGCTCTACGAGGCGATGGAATGCCTCGGCGGCAATGGCTATGTCGAGGAGGCGCCGCTCGCCCGCTACTATCGCGAAGCTCCGGTCAACGCGATCTGGGAGGGATCCGGCAATGTCATGGCGCTCGACGTGCTGCGCGTGCTGGGGCGTGCACCCGGCCTGTTCGAGGAGGTGCTGGCCGGCATCGATCGCGATCTCGGCGCCGGCGGACGCGGCACCGTCGGTGTGCTCAAGGCGGCAATGCAGGTCGCGGCAACCGACGAGGGCTCGGCCCGCCTGCTCACCGAGCAACTGGCGCTGTCGGCGGCAGCGGCGGAGCTTCGCAGGCTGGGGGCAGGGCGGATCGCCGACGCCTTCGTCGAGACGCGCCTCGCCGGCCAGTGGCGCAACACTTATGGCATGCTCGATTCACGCCATGACGCGCGGATGATCATCGATACGCTTTATCCGCCGGTCACCTGAGAAGAGACATGGGAGGGTTTCTCGTCGTCTGTCGCGCCGCTGTGGATGACCGTTAACCTTAACAAATGGTTTCCATTGCGATGGCGGGCCGCAAAGCCCACTGTCCTGTTTACGGAAGCAGGAACGCCATGCGGCACATATTAAGCTCCTTTCTGGCCTTGCACTGGGCGGTCGTTTTCGCCCTGCTGGCGTTCATCTGCATCGACGGGAATCGCGGTGTTGCGGCAGCGCTTGGCGTGCTCGGCGTCCTCCTCCAGAACACCGGCTTCGTCGACCTCGAAAAGGCCGTCGTCGTGGCACCGCTTGCCGTAGCGCTGCTGGTCGTCGCGGTGCTGTTCTGCTGGGCTTTTGTCGAGACTCTGTTTAGCGACCCGACAAATCCGGACGCCACCGACAGCGTCGTGCGGGTCGCCTTCATCTCCGCCTCCGGCGTACTGTCGCTGATTGTCGTCGGCGGCGCCGCGCAAGGCATCAACGGGCTATTCATGGCTATCGCGGTGCAACTGGCGGCACTGCTGGCTTCCTATGTCGCCATGCTCGCAGAGCGGCGGTCGGCCCTTGCCGCAACGGTTCCGGGCACCGGTGAAGTCCGTGCCGCCGCGCATATGATGGCGAAGGCGGCGGCGCACAACTCGGCGCTCTCGCGCATTTCCGGCCGGCCGGACGCAAGCTTCGGGCCGGACACAAACTTGAGGGATCGCCGCTGATGCGCACCTTGTTCGCGCTATGGGCGGCCCCGCTCGCCCTGTTCTGGGGCTGGTTCTTCCTGTCGCTCAACGATATCAATTTCGGCTACGTCATGCTGAGCCGCCAATTGCATGACCTCGTCTTCCAGCTCTATGGGGAAATGCTTGGCATCGATCCGGCGCTCATTCCCGGCATGGTGGCAAAGGCCTGCATCCTCGACAGTCTGCTGCTCATGGCGTTTTGGGCGTTCCGCCGCCGCCGGGTGATCGGTGGCTGGATCAGGATAATGCTCGACCGCTATTTCGACCAGGCACCGACGCCGAGCGCCTGAAGCCGGTCGAGAACGCCCTGCAGAATAAAGGCCGCCGCGGCGGAATCGATCTTGCCGGCGCGTTTGCGGCGCGAAAAATCCATCTCGATCAACGTCCGCTCAGCCGCCACCGTCGACAGTCGCTCGTCCCACAAAACGAAGGGCAGGTCGGTCACAGCAGCCATGTTGCGGGCGAAGGCGCGGGATTTCTGGGCGCGCGGGCCTTCCGACCCGTCCATGTTGACCGGCAGACCGAGCACCACGGCCCCGACGTTCTCTTTCTGCAGCAAGCCGAGCAGCACAGCTGCATCCAGCGAGAATTTCCTGCGCATGATGACGGGACGCGGGTGGGCGAAGGCAAAGCCCCGGTCGGAAACCGCGACGCCAATGGTCTTGTCGCCGAGGTCGAGCCCGGCCAGCGTCTTGCCGCCGCTGAGCCGCGCCGGCAGCTCTTCGATGGTGATGATGCTCAACGGCTTTCCTTCGACTGCTGCCCGCAAAGGACGCTGCGGGACTTTAATTTCACTGCCGGCGTTCTATCCTTTGGCAAAGCAAAAATCGAGGAAGGCATTCATGAAACTGACCTGGTACGGACATTCCGCATTTCGCATCGAAACCACCGACGCGAAAGTCCTCATCGATCCCTATCTGATCGGCAATCCGTCATGGAAGGGCGGCTGGGAAGAGCCGGCGGAAGGGGTGACGCATGTCCTTTTGACCCACGGCCATAGCGATCACATCAGCGGTGCGCTTGAAGTGCTTGGGAAAAGCGGCGCCATGCTGGTCGCCAATTTCGAGGTCTGCATGTACCTGGTCGGCAAGGGCGCCAGCGACAAGAAGATCAATCCCGGCAATATCGGCGGCACCGTCGATTGCGGCGGTTTCACCACCACCTTCGTCCAGGCGCTGCATTCATCGTCATTCCCAGGTGACAATGGCCAGAACACTTATCTCGGCAATCCAGGCGGTCTCGTCCTGCATTTTCCGGAGGACAAGACACTCTATCACATGGGCGACACCGACATCTTTTCCGACATGGCGCTGATCAACGAATTACATGAGCCGAAGATCGGCATCGTGCCGGTCGGCGACCGCTTCACCATGGGTGGCGCAGTGGCAGCCCTTGCCTGCCGGCGCTTCTTTCAGTTCGAGACCGTCATCCCCAGTCACTTCGGCACGTTCCCGATCATCGACCAGACCGCCGACAAGTTCGTCGCGGGGTTGCAGGGATCCGGCGTGAAGGTGGCGTTGCCGCAGATCGGCGGGACGATCACCTTGTAGAGGATGCAAAGCCGGCAGCTATTTCCTCTGCGACGGCGTGGCCCTGCCTTGGACCTTCTGGGCCGGTTCTCGGCACGATGTATGTTGCGCGGCACGCGCCGCGCCGCTATAGCGCGGACTGGTTTTCCCGAGGCACAAACAAATATGTCCGTTGATGTCAAGACTGTGAAGCGCGTCGCGCATCTCGCCCGTATTGCGGTGAGCGAGGAGGATGCCGAGCGCATGACCGGCGAGTTGAACGCCATTCTGGGCTTTGTCGAGCAATTGAACGAGGTCGACGTTTCCGGCGTCGAGCCGATGACTTCAGTTATCCCGATGGAGATGAAGAAGCGCCCGGACGTCGTCACCGACGGCAGCAAGGCGGCCGACATCGTCGCCAACGCACCGGCCACCGAAGAGAATTTCTTCCTCGTTCCGAAGGTCGTGGAGTAGCGGGCCGATGGCAATCGAGATCGCCATCGAGACGCCGCTGCAGGACGACGTGCGCGGGCTGGTTAAGGAACTCAACGACACGCTGCTGGAACTGACGCCGCCGGAGCACTGCTTCCACATGACCGTCGAACAGATGGCCGACAATGACACAACCGTCTTCATCGCTCGCGACACCGGCCTTGCCATCGGCTGCGGCGCGCTGAAGCGCCACGATGGCGCCGTCGGCGAGGTCAAGCGCATGTACGCGCGGCCTTCGCATCGTGGACGGAAGATCGGCGCCAGGATCGTCGAGCGGATCGAAGCGTTGGCGCGCAATGAAGGGCTGAAGCGTTTGGTGCTGGAAACCGGCGACCGCCATCCGGCTGCGTGGACCGTCTATGAACGCGCCGGATTTTCGCGCTGCGGCCCGGTGCTGGACTACCCTGATGCCGAGTGGTCGGTGTTTTACGAAAAGAGCCTTGCTTGATGAGCGACCTGACCCACCTGACGATTTCGCAGGCCCGCGCCATGCTGCGCACCAAGGAAATCACCGCAACCGAGATCACCGAAGCCTATCTCCAGGCGATCGAGCGGGCCAATCCGGCGCTCAACGCCTATGTCGTCGTTACCGATGACAAGGCGCGCGACATGGCCAAGGACTCGGACGCGAAGCTGGCGAAGGGCGAGGGCGGGTCGCTCGAAGGCATTCCGCTCGGGATAAAGGACCTGTTCGGCACCGAAGGCATTCACACCCAGGCCTGCAGCCATGTGCTGGACGGGTTCAAGCCGCACTACGAATCGACCGTCACCGCCAATTTGTGGGCCGACGGCGCCGTCATGCTCGGCAAGCTCAACATGGACGAGTTCGCCATGGGCTCCTCCAACGAGACCTCCTACTACGGCCCTGTCGTCAATCCGTGGAGGCGTTCGCGCCTCGACACGGTGGTGATGCCGACCACGCATCAGGGCGATGGCGGTTTTGTCTCGGCCGGCGGCACCCGGACTGCGCGTACGCTCGACAATGCCCAGCTTGTGCCGGGCGGCTCGTCGGGTGGCTCGGCCTCCGCCGTTTCGGCGCTCCTGTGTGCCGGCGCCACCGCCACCGACACCGGCGGGTCGATCCGCCAGCCCGCCGCCTTCACCGGCACCGTCGGCATCAAGCCGACCTACGGCCGCTGCTCGCGCTGGGGTATTGTCGCCTTTGCTTCGTCGCTCGACCAGGCCGGACCGATCGCCCGCGATGTGCGTGACGCCGCGATTCTCTTGAAATCCATGGCCTCGGTCGATCCGAAGGACACCACCTCGGTCGACCGGCCGGTGCCGGATTACGAGGCGGCGATCGGCAAGCCGATCAAGGGCATGAAGGTCGGGATCCCCAGGGAATACCGCGTCGACGGCATGCCTGAGGAGATTGAGGCGCTGTGGCAGAAAGGCATTGCCTGGCTGAAAGATGCCGGTGCTGAGATCGTCGACATTTCGCTTCCGCATACCAAATATGCGCTACCCGCCTATTACATCGTCGCGCCCGCCGAAGCCTCATCAAACCTCGCCCGCTATGACGGCGTCCGCTACGGGCTGCGCGTGCCGGGCAAGGACATCGTTGACATGTATGAAAAGACCCGCGCCGCTGGCTTCGGCCGCGAGGTCAAGCGCCGCATCATGATCGGCACCTATGTCCTCTCCGCCGGCTACTACGATGCCTACTATCTGCAGGCGCAGAAAGTGCGGAATCTCATCAAGCGGGATTTCGAAAATGCATTCGCGGCGGGCGTTGATGTCATCCTGACACCGGCAACGCCATCGGCGGCCTTCGGCATCGCCGACGAAGACATGGCCGCCGACCCGGTCAAGATGTACCTCAATGACATCTTCACGGTGACGGTGAACATGGCTGGACTGCCGGGCATCGCCGTGCCCGCAGGGCTAGACGCCAAGGGCCTGCCGCTCGGCCTGCAGCTCATCGGCCGGCCCTTCGACGAGGAAACTTTGTTCCAGACCGCCCATGTGATCGAGCAGGCGGCGGGTACGTTCCAGCCGGAAAAGTGGTGGTAGTGTCGTCTCCCAGCTGAGGGTGAGGGATGTTCTACTATCTTTCCAAGGTATTTTGGCTCCTCGTCCAGCCGTTGAATCTGGCGATCATCCTGCTGCTGGTTGCGTTGCTTGCTGCCTTGGTCGGGCGTAAAAAGCTGTTTGCCACCGGCAGCTGGCTGGCCTTTCTCATCCTCGCCCTCTCGACCTGGACCTCGCTCGGCGCGCTGATGCTCAACCCGCTCGAAGAGCGGTTTCCGCGCCCGCCGCTGCCGGAAAAGGTCGATGGCATCGTCGTGCTCGGCGGCGGCATGGAGGGCGCCATCAATTTCGTGCGTGGCGGCTATGAACTGAGTGCAAGCGGCGATCGGATGCTCGCGGCGGCCGTGCTGGCACGGCATTTTCCGACAGCGACAGTCGTCATCTCAGGCGGCACCATCGCAATGATCGGCGAAGGCGAGGGCGATGCAGAGACGGCGCCGCGTCTGTTCGCCGCGCTTGGCGTGACGGCCGATCGGCTGATCCTCGAGAAAAAATCCCGCAACACCTACGAGAACGCCGTCTTCACCCGGCAACTTGTCACCCCGAAACCGGGCGAGACCTGGCTGCTGGTGACCTCGGCCTTCCACATGCCGCGCGCCAAGGCGCTGTTCGACAAGGCCGGCTTTGCCACCGTTCCTTGGCCGGTCGATTACCGCACCTCCGGCAAGGAAGGCATCGGCATGTTCCGCGACGATCCCTTCGGTTCGCTGCAAACCGCCAGCACGGCGGTCCGCGAATGGATCGGGCTCGTCGCCTACTGGCTGTCGGGCCGCATCGATCGGCTTTTCCCCGGACCGGGTGTTGGTTCGGGCGGCTGACCGATCACGGCTTGCCGCGCCGCCGAGAAGAACTGGCGACGCACCAGAACCGCCAGCAACAGCAGCGTCGACAGTACGAACACCGTTGGGTCGACGAACCAGCCGAGATAGCCGATCGAGAAGAAGACGCCGCGCATGCCGGAATTGAAATGTTTTCCGGCCAGCATGTTCATGCGCGCCGCCCGCCATACCGCGGTTTCGCTGACCGGGTTGCGTGAAGCCTTGCCGTGCCGGATCGGCACCGCACCGATCAGGATCGAGCAATAGTTGAACAGCCGGTAGGCCCAGCCGAACTTGAAAAAGGAATAGGCAAGGATCAGCACCAATCCGAACACCTTCATCTGAAAGGCGGAGCGGGATGATGTCGCGCCGAGGGGCAGATCGCTCAGCATCGAAACAACCTGATCGGAGGCGCCGAGCAGGGCAAAACAGCCGCCGATCGCAATCAGCGAACTGGAGGCGAAGAAGGCGGTTCCCTGTTGAAGACCTGCCATAATGGCGGTGTCGACGATGCGGATCTCGCGTTCGGCCATGGTCCGCATCCAGGCTTCGCGCTGGACGTTCATCGCTGTCGTCAGCGACATGCGGCTGACCAGCTTCCCGTCGGAGGCGAGCGTATGCAGCACCCATACGAAAAGGAAGAAGGCCAGCGCCACGAGGTCGGCCGTCGACAAATGAAAGGAATCGCCCATGCGACCCTTTTACCACAAGCGGTGGCCCCGCTTCGATGGCGGAACGCAACGATGTCGCTGCCGGAGCAAACAAGGTCGGCAGGTGCAGCGCCGCGATCTTCGAAAGAGCGGAAACATCACAGGAATTCCTATATGTAAATTCCAATAGGAGAGAGCGGCGCGTGTTCCTTTCGGTTTTCGACCTGTTCAAGATCGGCATTGGACCATCGAGTTCGCACACGATGGGGCCGATGACGGCTGCGCGGCGTTTTCTCGACGAGGTCGCGGGAGATGACTGGCCACGCCCGGCCGGCGCCAAGGTCGACCGCCTCGCTGCCAGCCTGCACGGCTCGCTTGCCTATACCGGCATCGGCCATGGTTCCGACCGTGCCGTCGTGCTCGGCCTTGCCGGCCAGATGCCGCAGACGGTGGACCCCGATCAAGCGGACAGCATCGTCGACCGTATTGCCGCCGACAAGCGGATTTCGCCGCCCGGCCATCCCTCCTATCGCTTCGACCCGGCAACGGACCTGGTGCTGGACCGCAAGACGCCGCTTTCCGGCCACGCCAACGGCATGGCCTTCTCCGCCTATGATGCCGACGATCGCCTGCTGCTCAAGCGCATCTATTATTCGATCGGCGGCGGCTTCGTGGTTTCCGAGGAAGAACTGCAGCGGATGAAGGTGAAGGGCTCGGTGACGACGGAAGGCAAGAAGGTTCCATACCCCTTCAAGAACGCCGTCGAGATGCTGTCGATGGCGGCAAAAAGCGGTCTTTCCATCGCCGACATGAAGCGCGTCAACGAAGAGACGCAGATGCCGCGCGAGGAACTCGACGCCGGCCTCGACGGCATCTGGAGCGCCATGAAGAGCTGCATCGAGCGTGGCCTGTCGCAGGACGGCATCATGCCGGGTGGGTTGAAGGTGCGCCGACGCGCGCGGCGATTGCATGACAAGCTGCAGGAGCAGTGGCAGCAGAACCGGCCCAATCCGCTGCTCGCCAACGACTGGCTGTCGATCTATGCCATGGCGGTGAACGAGGAGAACGCCGCCGGCGGGCGCGTCGTCACCGCGCCGACCAATGGTGCTGCAGGCACGCTGCCCGCGGTGCTGCGCTACTGGCTGCATTTCCATCCCGAGGCCGACCAGCCAAGCATCCGCGATTTCCTGCTGACCGCGGCGGCGATCGGCGGCATCATCAAGACCAACGCTTCGATCTCAGGCGCCGAGGTCGGCTGCCAGGGCGAGGTCGGTTCGGCCTCGGCGATGGCGGCAGCGGGGCTGTGCGCCGTCATGGGCGGCACGCCCGAGCAGGTCGAGAACGCCGCCGAGATCGCACTTGAACATCATCTCGGCATGACCTGCGATCCGGTCGGTGGGCTGGTGCAGGTGCCTTGCATTGAGCGCAACGCGCTCGGCGCCGTCAAGGCGGTGACCGCTGCTTCGCTGGCCATCAAGGGCGACGGCGTTCATTTCGTGCCGCTCGATGCCGCAATCGAGACCATGCGCCAGACCGGGCTCGACATGAACGAGAAATACAAGGAAACCAGCCTCGGCGGACTGGCCGTCAATATCGTGGAATGCTGACCCAGACTCGGCACTGCGAACACTGGCACTGTGGAGAAAGTCGACCCGACCGTTGACGCCTTCGCACGCCGGACTAAACCTTAATCCATGTCTCTCAATCTCATAAAGCTCTGTGTCGGCTGCGACAGCGTCGAGGACCTCGAAGGGTGGATCGCCTTCCGCCTCGACGAACGGCGGCGCGCCGGTGAACCGGTCGAGCACTACCACACCACCCGCATGATGCCGACGCGCGGCGCCGAGGTTACCGATGGCGGTTCCCTCTACTGGGTGATCAAGGGCAATGTGCAATGCCGCCAGTTGATCACGGAGATCCGTCCTTTCACCGATGACGACGGCATCGGCCGCTGTCATCTGATGCTCGATCCCGCGGTCGTGCGCACCGAATGGCAGCCGCGCCGCGCCTTTCAAGGCTGGCGCTACCTGAAACCGTCGGACGCACCGGCCGATCTCGGCAAGGGTAAAGCGGGACTGGTCGAGATGCCGCCGAAACTCAGGCGCGAGCTTGCCGATCTCGGCCTTCTCTAGGAAGGCCCCCCAAAATTCAAAGCTGCCGTGACCGCTGGCCCTCCAGTCGCCTCATGCTGGGCTTGCAAGCTGTGCGACAACGCCACATCTTGAATGTCATGAGCGACAAGAAGCAGCCCGTGCCCGCAAAGGCCAATCCTGCGCCGGTCGAGTTCCAATCGAGCACCGGCGAGATCGACGCCTTTATCCGTCAGGCGAGGACGCTCGCTGCGTCCGCGACCGGTTCAGGCAGGCTGATCCTTTCCCTCGACGCGACGATGAGCCGCCAGCCGACCTGGGATCTCGCCTGTGCGCTGCAGGGCGAGATGTTCGACGCCGTCGGCAAGGCCGGGGCGCTCAAGGTCCAACTGGTTTATTTTCGTGGTCTTGGCGAGTGCCGCTCATCCGCTTTCGTCACCGATACGGACGCGCTGAAGCAGCTGATGACGCGGATCGAATGCCGCAGCGGCCATACCCAGATCGGCAAGGTGCTCGCCCATGCGCTGAAACAGACGGCGGCGGCCAAGGTCAACGCGCTGGTCTATATCGGCGATGCGATGGAAGAAAATATAGACGACCTGGCCGAAAAGGCCGGCAGCCTCGGCCTGCACGGCGTTCCTGTCTTCGTCTTTCAGGAGGGCCACGATGCCGAGGCGGAAAAGGCATTCAAGGAAATTGCGCGGCTGTCCAAAGGGGCTTGGTTTCGATTTGATCGGCGGGCGGCCGCAACCTTGGCCAGCCTGCTTTCGGCGGTCGCCGTGTTTGCAACCGGCGGGCTGAAGGCACTGGAGGCCAGGGGGAGGCCGGAAGACCGGCTGATGATCGAGCATCTGCGGGGCGGCAGGAAATAATGGGCGCGATTATCGCATTCGTGGCGTTGCTTTTGGTGCTGCTCGGCGTGGCCACGGTATTTCTCCGCGCCGACCCCGCGAAACTCGCAAGCGGGATGAGGACGCTTGGCCCCGTCCTGCTGGCGCTGATCGGCGTCGCCGTGCTTCTGGTCGGACGCGAAGGCATCGGCGGCTTGATCCTGTCGACGGCGCTCGCCTGGTATGGCTCGATGCGGATGAAGCGGCCGACGGCGAAACTGGAGCCGGGCAAGCATTCGACGGTGCGCACCGCGGCACTCGAAATGGAGCTTGATCACGATACCGGCAGTCTGGAGGGGCTCGTGCTCGCCGGCCGCCATGAAGGCAAGATGCTTGGCACGATGAGCCTTGCGGAATTGCAGCAGCTTTATCGCGAACTCCCCGGCGACCCGGAGAGCCGCCAGTTGCTAGAGACGTATCTTGACGGCAGATTTCCCATCTGGCGCAAAGACGCTGAGGCGAATGGTGGCGACGGGCTGGGTGTTTCGCCAGGTTCGGGCGCCATGACTAAGGAGGAGGCCTACAAGATCCTTGGTCTTGAAGCGGGGGCCGCCGCGGCGGATGTCCGCAAGGCGCACCGCCGCCTGATGCAGCGCTTGCACCCCGATATCGGCGGCACTTCTTTTCTGGCGGCGCGGATCAATGAAGCCAAGGACGTCTTGCTCTCCGATCACAACTAGTCTCCTTCGACGCAGAATTTTTCCGGGAGATGTTTTCGACGCCGTCTATTGCTGGACGGCGTAGCACTCGATTTTCTTTTTCTTCAGGGCGTTGCAGGCTTTCCAGGCGGCAGTCTTCGAACCAAAGCCGAACCGGGCGCGGTAGTAGGTGACGCCGTCCTTTTCGAAGGCGACGGTGAAACCTGTGGCATCGGCGAGGATCGAAGGCGCCTGCTTGCTCGTCTCGTCCAGGAGAGCCTGGGCTTCGGATTGTTTTGGCGAAGAGGCGACCTGGACTGCCCAACCGGACGGCACCGATGCGGTGTTGACGGGATCGACCGCCGCCGGTTCGGCGTAGGCAGCTGCGACCCGTGCCGTCGCCACATCGTCCGCCGTGGCCGCGGCCACTGTGTTGACCTTCTTGGTCTGAGAGACGGGCCTGGTCTGGGCGACGGGGCTGGTTTCTTCAACGGCGGGCTCGGTTTCCTCAACTAGCGAGGCAATGGCATCGCCGTCCGGGGCATCGTCGTCCGGCCTGCTGTCCGGCGTCGGCGCATCGCGCTTGGGCAGGAACACTTTTGCCAGCGCGGTGATGGGATTGCCGCCGCTGGCCTTGGCGATCAGCATGCCGCTGCCGCGCGAGGATGCCTTCGGCATGTAGGTGTTGATCAATGCGGCCATCTGGTTGTCGCGGCTGCCGCCGGATTTCCCGCCTATGATCACTGCGACGATGCGGCGATCGCCGTCGTCGACCGAGGAAACGAGATTGTAGCCGGAGGCGCGGGTGTAACCGGTCTTGATACCGTCGACGCCCTTGATGCGCCCAAGCAGGCGGTTATGGCCGTTGATGCGCTTGCGGCCGTAGAGAAAGGAACGCTGCGAGAAATAGCCGTAATACTGCGGAAAATGCTCCCGCAGCGCGATGCCGAGCACCGCCATGTCGCGCGCGGTCGTGAATTGACCGGGATTTGGCAAGCCGTGGGCGTTGCGGAAAACGGTCCCCTTCATGCCCAGCGCCCGCGCCTTGGCTGTCATCATGTGGGCGAAATTGGCTTCATTGCCACCAAGAAGCTCGCCGAGCGCCGTTGCCGAGTCGTTTGCCGACTTGGTCACCATCGATAGGATCGCGGTCTCGACCGTGATCGCGCCGCCCCGTCTGACGCCGAGTTTCGTTGGCGGTTCAGCAGCAGCATTGGCCGAGAAGACGACCCGGGAGTTCTTGCTGACCTTGCCGTTCGCCATGGCCTCGAAGGCCAGGTAAAGCGTCATCATCTTGGTGAGCGAGGCCGGGTAGCGCCGACCATCGGCATTCGAAGAATAAAGCACCTTGCCGGTCTTGGCATCGATGACGATGGCCGCTGACCTCGCCGCCATCGACGAAGCAGCGTCGGCAACGACGAATGTCATCGCCAAAGCGAGGATCATGATCGTTTTCAAAGAGGACGAGGATTTGGAGAGAATGCCCGACAACGCCTGACGCACCGATGGTTCCTTTGAATTTTTTGTTGCTGGAGGCGGCAAAGGTCCTGCCTCACTTCAAGCAAGCTATCGCGGTCAGCGTTACCAATCCGTTTATGGTAACCACCGTGTTCACCATTTTCCTCGGGCTTGAGCTTCTCTTTATTCGAATCTTAGCCATTGCCGGTGGCTGGGCCTGTATGCCGCGCCGGTCGGCTGGAACCGCTCTCGGTGAAACATTGACTTTTTGTGCAGTGCACAATATATAACTTGCATTGCACAACGCGGCCCCGGACAGGGCGCGTCTACTGTTCAACGTCAACTGTCAAGGGAGCGTGAAATGACTCAGACCTATGAAGATTTCAGCAAATACGGCAAGGAGTTTGCCGACACCGGCTTGAAGAGCTTCGCATCCCTTTCCAAGGGTGCGCAGGCCATCGCCACCGAGGCGGGCGAGTACACCAAGAAAAGCTTCGAGGCCGGCAGCGCAGCAGCCGAGAAACTTTTGTCGGCCAAGTCGCTGGAGAAGGCGATCGAGATCCAGTCCGATTTTGCCAAGCAATCGTACGAAGCCTTCGTCACCGAAGCGACCAAGATCGGCGATCTCTATGCCGAACTCGCCAAAGAGGCCTACAAGCCGTTCGAATCAATGGTCGCAAAAGCGAAATAATCTCGCTATAATGTGAAGATGGCCCTCGGGCCTGCAAGACAGACCCGGTCGCGAACGCGCGGCCGGGTTTTTTACAGACCCGGTCGCGAACGCGCGGCCGGGTTTTTTCATGGCAATTTGAAAAGAGGGCTCTGCTGCCTTCACGATTTCGAAAAATCGGTCAAGTTTGGCCACCTAGCCATATTGTCAGCTAAACAGAAGGGCTTAAAATCGTCCATCGAAGACCTACATGTCGAACTCATATGGGGATTCGAAAAGGCAGGGCTACGTGACGATTGGTTTGACTGCCACGAGAGATGTAGTGCGGATGCAAAACGGCGGCGACGGCAATGAGGCCGGTCGCGGCACGGCCGTCATCACGCGCACCAAGACCAAGATCAAGAAGCCTAGCCTTTATCGGGTCCTCATTCTCAACGACGACTACACGCCCATGGAATTCGTGGTTCACGTGCTGGAGCGTTTTTTCCAGAAGGACCGTGAAGCCGCCACCCGCATCATGCTCCATGTTCACAATCATGGAGTGGGCGAGTGCGGGGTCTATACATTCGAGGTGGCCGAGACCAAAGTGTCTCAGGTCATGGATTTCGCCCGACAGAATCAGCATCCGCTGCAATGCGTGATGGAGAAGAAGTGAGGTAACATGCCGGCTTTCTCCCAAGGCCTGGAAAAGGCGCTTCACCAGGCGCTGACGCTCGCCAATGAGCGGCACCACGAATACGCAACCCTTGAACATTTGCTGCTCGCCCTTATCGACGACACCGAGGCGGCCGCGGTCATGCGGGCCTGCAACGTCGATCTCGACGAGTTGAAGCATACGGTTCTCACCTATATCGACACCGAGCTCGACAATCTCGTTACCGGCTATGACGAGGATTCCAAGCCGACGGCCGGTTTCCAGCGCGTCATCCAGCGCGCGGTGATCCATGTGCAGTCGTCCGGCCGCGAGGAAGTCTCCGGCGCCAACGTGCTCGTTGCCATCTTCGCCGAGCGCGAGAGCCATGCCGCCTATTTCCTGCAGGAACAGCAGATGACCCGCTACGACGCGGTCAACTACATCTCGCATGGCATCGCCAAGCGTCCCGGCGCATCCGAGACGCGGTCGCCGCGCGGCGCCGACGACGAGCAGGGCGGCCAGAGCGGAGCCGAGCCGCAAGAGGACGGCGGCAAGAAAAAGCAGCAGCAGGACGCGCTGACCGCCTATTGCGTCAATCTGAACAACAAGGCCAAGGCCGGCAAGATCGATCCGCTGATCGGCCGCGAGTCCGAGATCAACCGCACCATCCAGGTGCTGTGCCGCCGCTCCAAGAACAATCCGCTCTATGTCGGCGACCCCGGCGTCGGCAAGACGGCGATCGCCGAAGGCCTTGCGAAGCGCATCGTCGAGGGCGACGTGCCTGAAGTTCTGCACAACGCCACCATCTTCGCGCTCGACATGGGAACATTGCTGGCCGGCACCCGCTATCGCGGCGATTTCGAGGAGCGGCTGAAGCAGGTCGTCAAGGAACTCGAGGATTATCCGGGCGCGGTTCTGTTCATCGACGAGATCCACACGGTGATCGGGGCAGGGGCGACGTCGGGCGGCGCCATGGATGCGTCGAACCTGTTGAAGCCGGCGCTGTCGTCCGGAACGATCCGCTGCATCGGCTCGACCACCTACAAGGAGTTCCGCCAGTTCTTCGAGAAGGACCGCGCTTTGGTGCGGCGCTTCCAGAAGATCGACGTCAACGAGCCGACCATCGAAGACGCCATCGAGATCATGAAGGGTCTGAAGCCGTATTTCGAGGAGTTCCACAAGGTCCGCTACACGGCTGAGGCGATCAAGGCTTCGGTCGAATTGTCGGCGCGCTACATCAACGACCGCAAGCTGCCGGACAAGGCGATCGACGTGATCGACGAGACCGGCGCCTCGCAGATGCTGGTGCCGGAGGCCAAGCGCAAGAAGACCATCGGCATCAAGGAGATCGAAGCGACGATCGCCACCATCGCCCGCATTCCGCCGAAGACGGTTTCCGCCGACGACGAGAAGGTGCTGGCCGGTCTCGACGTCGAGCTGAAGCGTGTCGTCTACGGTCAGGACACCGCGATCACGGCGTTGACCTCGGCGATCAAGCTGGCGCGGGCAGGCTTGCGCGAACCGGAGAAGCCGATCGGCTCCTATCTATTCTCGGGACCGACCGGCGTCGGCAAGACCGAAGTGGCAAAGCAGCTCGCCGCCTCGCTCGGTGTCGAGCTGATCCGCTTCGACATGTCCGAATATATGGAACGCCACACCGTCTCGCGGCTGATCGGCGCGCCTCCCGGCTATGTCGGCTTCGACCAGGGCGGCCTGCTGACCGACGGCGTCGACCAGCATCCGCATTGCGTGCTGTTGCTGGACGAGGTCGAGAAGGCGCATCCGGACCTGTTCAACATCCTGTTGCAGGTCATGGACCACGGCAAGCTGACCGACCACAACGGCAAGCAGATCGACTTCCGCAATGTCATCCTGATCATGACCACCAACGCGGGCGCCTCGGATGCGCAGCGCGCGGCGATCGGTTTCGGCTCGACCAAGCGCGAAGGCGACGATGTCGAGGCGATCAACCGGCTGTTCACGCCGGAGTTCCGCAACCGTCTCGATGCGATCATCCCGTTCGGCTCGCTGCCGATTCCGGTCATCCACCAGGTGGTGCAGAAGTTTGTCATGCAGCTTGAGGCCCAGCTTTCCGAGCGAGGCGTTACCTTCGACCTGTCGCAGGAGGCGATCGCCTGGCTGGCCGAGAAGGGCTACGACGAACGAATGGGTGCGCGGCCGCTCGGCCGGGTCATCCAGGAGCACATCAAGAAGCCACTGGCCGACGAGGTGCTGTTCGGTAAGCTCAAGAAGGGCGGCACGGTGCGTGTCACCGTCGAGCAGAAGGAGACCGGCGAGACCGGCCTGAAGCTCGAGTCACTCGCCGACGAGGCGCCGGTCAAGCCGAAGAAGGAAGAACCGGACGACACGCCGAAACCCAAGAAAGCTGCCATCAAGAAGCCCGTCCCGAAAAAGGCGATCGCGCAGAAGGCGGAGCCTAAGGGCAAGGATGGCGGCAAGCGCAGCCTGGTGCCGCAACTGCCCCGCAAGGGGTGATGACCTGAAAGCTAAAAAGCCCCGGCAACGGGGCTTTTTTATTGGATAAAGAGTGGCCGAAGGCGTGGTGCGCGACGCCCGGCTTCAGCTTCCCAGCGCCGTTCGTATCTTGCCGGCGTTCTCAGCCAACACTTCTGGATTCTCCATCTGGCCGCTATGCGGCTTCAAGGGGATGCCCTCGAAGCGTGGAATGATGTGAACATGGAGGTGAAAGACGGTCTGGCCCGAAGCAGGCTCGTTGAACTGCATGACTGTGACACCATCGGCATCGAAAGCGTTTTTTACTGCCCGCGCAACTTTCTGGACATTTGCGAAGAGCGGGCCGAACACTGCCGGATCGGCATCGAGCAGGTTGCGCGACGGCGCCTTCGGCACAACCAGCGTATGACCCGGCCCTTGCGGCATCACATCCATGAAGGCGACAACTGCGTCATCTTCATAGACGCGATGCGACGGGATTTCACCGCGTAGGATTTTCGCGAAGATATTGCTGCTGTCGTAGGTGGCTTCGGCCATGGCGTGCGCTCCGGATTGTGCCTTGCTCTACCGTACCGACCCGAAAATCGGAATTGATTTTCGGAAAGTACGATGCGGAGATTCAAAGTGTTAGAGCCTACTTTGTGCGTCCAATTGGACGCACGTCGCCCTAATCGTCCGCCATATCCTTGCGGAACGGTGTGTGCTCTTCAAGATAGTCGCCCATCCGCTCCACTTCGCGCCGCTCGCGCCTGAGATAGTCGGCGACTGCGTTGCGCAAGCCCGAATGCGCGATGTAATGCGCCGAATGCATGGTCACCGGCCTATAGCCGCGCGCCAGCTTGTGCTCGCCTTGCGCGCCCGCTTCGACCACTTTCAGCTTACGGTCGATCGCGAAGTCGATCGCCTGGTGATAGCAGACCTCGAAATGCAGGAACGGATGGTCTTCGATGCAGCCCCAGTTGCGGCCGTAGAGCGCATCGGAACCGATGAAATTGATAGCGCCGGCAATGTAGCGTCCATTGCGCTTGGCCATCACCAGCAGGATGTCGTCGGCCATGCGCTCGCCGATCATCGAGAAAAACTCACGGCTGAGGTAGGGCCGCCCCCATTTTCTGCTGCCGGTATCCATGTAGAAGGCAAAGAAGTCGTCCCAGATCCTTTCGGTGAGATCCCTGCCGGTCAGCCAGTCGATCGAGATGCCGTGAGCGAGCGCCTCGCGCCGCTCCTTCTTCATTGCCTTGCGCTTGCGCGATGCCAGGGTGGCGAGAAAATCGTCGTAGGTCGAATAACCTTCATTGAAGAAGTGGAACTGCTGGTCGGTGCGGTGCAGGAAGCCCGCCGCTTCCAGCGCCCCGACATCCTTCTGCTGCGCGAAGGTTACGTGCGCGGAAGACACGCCGAGCTTGTCCGTCACCGCCTTCAGGCCCGCTGCCAAGCCGGCTTTCACGGCGCGACTGTCCCCGCCCTTATTGACCAGCAGGCGAGGACCGGTGACCGGCGTGAACGGCACGGCGCATTGCAGTTTTGGGTAGTAACGCCCGCCGGCGCGCTCGAACGCGTCCGACCAGCCGTGATCGAAAACATACTCGCCCTGGCTATGCGATTTCAGGTAGCAGGGAACGGCACCGAGCAGCTTTCCCTGCGCTGTCTCCAGCCTGAGATGATGGCCCTGCCAGCCGGTTCGCCGCACGGCGCAGCCCGAATCCTCAAGTGCGCTCAGAAAAGCGAATGAAACGAGAGGGTTGTAGCCGTTTTCTGTGTCGCCGCGTGCGGTACCGCCGAGGCCATCCCATTCCGCGCAGGTGAAGGCTCCGATGCCGGAGGCAACCCGGATCGCATACGCTCCATTCGCCGTTTGCCCGTCGCCTTCATCGCCTTGATCCATGAGGCTTATTTAAGCTCCGTGCCGGTCCATGCAAGCTCGGTTTCAAGCGACCTGTACAAGATCGGGTTCGAATCCTTCGAATGTCATTTGGTCGGCGTATCTAAAGGTCAAGTCGACCGCCGGTTGGTCGAGCACGGTCCAGGTGATGACCGGCATTTTGAGCCTTTCGCGCACGAAACTGACAAACCGGTTCGGCAGGTCGCCGGCGGCGTAGGAGGCGAAGGCGATGTCGTGCGCCAGCATCGCGAAATGCGCCTCGATCAGCTTGACGTCATTGCCATAAGCAGTCAGCCCGCCCGGAATGCCGGGCGCGTGTTTCGGGAAATCGCGGATCAGCCAGTGGTCGAACGACATGATCGCCGCCTTGCCCTTGTACTGCTTGAGCATCTTGCCGACGCTTTCCACCAAGCCTTCGTCCCGACCGGGGACCCCTTTCAGCTCGACGACCATCGGCACACGACCATCGACCAGGTCGAGTGCCTGCTGCAGGGTCGGCAGATGGTCTGCTGTGCCGCCAACCGTGAGCGCAGTCATCTCCGCTGCCGTTCGCTGCCAGACGAAGCCGTCCTGGCCGGTCAGCCGCTTCAGATCGCTGTCGTGAATGACGACCGGGATGCGGTCAGACGACAGATGCACATCGCATTCGATCGCATAGCCGCGTTCGGCTGCCGCGGCAAAGGCGGAAAGCGTGTTCTCCCAGCGCGTCTTGTTCATGTCGTGGAGGCCGCGATGGGCAACGGGTCGGGCGGTCAGCCAGGAAAGATCGGTCATGACAGGCTCATTCGACTTCGAAGATGGCTTCGATTTCCACTGCGGCATTAAGCGGCAGGGAGGCGGCGCCGACGGCGGAGCGGGCATGTTTGCCGTGATCGCCGAGCACTGCAACCAGAAAATCCGAGGCGCCGTTGGCAACCAGGTGCTGTTCGACAAAATCTGGCGCCGAGGCGACGAAGACGGTGATCTTCACCAGGCGGCGGATTTTCTTGAGATCGCCAAGGGCTGCCTTGGCCTGCGCCAATATGTTGATCGCGCAGTATTTTGCCGCTTCCTTGCCGCTTGCGGTGTCGACATCGCGGCCGAGCAGCCCACTCGCCTGCAGCTTGCCCTCGCTGAGCGGCAGCTGCCCGGCGGTGAACAGCAGATTGCCCGACCTGGAATAGGGCACGTAGTTGGCGGCGGGCGCGGCGGCGACCGGAAGCGTCACGCCGAGATCGCTTAGCCGCTTTTCGATTGTTTCACTCATGGTATTTCCCTATTGCTTGATGACGCCGCGCAGGCCGGGCCGAAATTGCTATTTTTGCCTCGCTTCCGCCACGACTTTTTTTAAGCTGGACCCTCTTTCCCTGCGGCCTGCCATCAGGCGCGATGATCGGAGCCCCTCATGCGCGCAACACGCCTCGCATTCCACGCCGTCCTGCTGCCGGCGGTGTTCTCGATGGCGCCGGCTTTTGCCGTACCGGCGCTGCAGGCGCATCGCGCGGTTTATGATCTGAGCCTGGACAAAGCCTCCGATCGCTCCGGCATCACCGGCATTTCCGGCCGCATGGTCTATGAGTTCAACGGTTCGCCTTGCGAAGGCTACACGGTGAAGTTCCGCTTCGTCACCCAGATTGCCACCAACGACAATGCAACAAAGCTGACCGACCAGCAGACGACCACTTTCGAGGACGCCGAAGGCAAGACGTTCTCGTTCGTGACAAAATCCTTCGTCGACCAGAACCTCGACAAGGAGGTCAAGGGCACCGCGACGAAGGAGACGAAGGGCCTCAAGGTCGACATCGACAAGCCGGAGAAGAGCAGCCTCGAACTCGCCGCCACCCAGTTTCCGACCCAGCATCTGGCCGAACTGATCGACAAGGCCGAAAAGGGCGAAAATTTCTACGAAACCAACCTGTTCGACGGCTCGGAAGATGCCGATAAGGTGATGACCACCACCGTTGTCGTCGGCAAGAAAGCCGATGCCGACAAGGCTGATCCGGAAGCGCCGGCACTGGCGAAACTCGCCACCGACAAATACTGGCCGGTCGACATCGCCTATTTCGACGGCACCGACAAGTCAGGCGAGGAGGTGCCGGAGTACCGGATCAGCTTCAAGCTGCATGACAACGGCATCACGCGCGACCTCGTCATGGACTATGGCGAGTTCTCGATGACCGGCAAGCTGGTCAATCTGTCGTTGTTCGATCAGTCGAAAGTCTGTCCGCCGAAATAGGCTTCGGGTTAGCCACGCCCACAAGGCGGCGGCGAATGACTTGAACACGCCGCAATTGCATCTCAACTTCTACGCCGATGGGTCGATCGGGGGGGTGGGTTGAGCAGAATCGATGTGTTCGTGGCGCCGAGACCCAATCCGGCGCTGATCAGGATCATGACTGTAGTCAACCGGGTTGTCATGCTGCATGGCATTCCCGGGTTTCGCGACCTGTTGCCGTTCAACCGCCTGGCCGGATTGCGCGGCGTCGCCAATGTCCGTCATATCGATTTTCCCGACGACGACCGGCAGCGGCTGAAGGCCTGTTGCGGCGCCGGCAAGGCGACGTTCATCACGCCCAACCATCCGGAATTCTTTACCGACTGGATGATCGACAAGGAGATCGTCTCGCAGGTCAGTCCGCTCGCGGCATCATGGGCCACGCATGGCGTCGTCAACGGCCTCGGCCGGATCATGCAGAAATTCTGGCTGGCCAACAATCTGATCGCCCAGATTCCCGGCAACAGTGGGGCTGCCAAGGAACACTCGATCGCCTGGGCGCTGAAGGGGCATGGTGTTCTCTTGCATCCCGAAGGCGGCGTCGCCTGGCATGCCAATGTCGTCGGTCCGCTTCTTCCAGGGGCGGTCGAGATGGGGTTCGAAGCGCTCAAGCGCGGTCGCGTCACGGATCAGGATTCTAGGATTTGGATCGCGCCGGTTGTCTGGAAGCTCGCCTTCACCAAAAATGTCGAGCCGGCGCTGGCGCAGGAATGCGCGTATGTCGAGAAGACCCTGAAGATCGAACGTCGTGCCGCCGATACGCTGCCGGAGCGCGTCCACCATATCTATGCGACGCTGCTGTCGCGCGATGAGATTGCCTGTGGCATGGCGCCCGACGAACGGGCTTCGTATGCAGCGCGTCAGACGCAACTGCTGCTCGAATTGAGCCGGCGCCTGGGGGAGGGTATTTCGGTCGATCCCAGCGCCAACGAGTTCGCCGAGCTTTTGCGCCGGTCGCGCCGCTGGCTGCGGGAAAACAACGGTGACGCTGAGAGGCAAAAACAGGTCCGCACTCTGGCGGACACGATCCAGCGTCTCCAACGCGTCGGACCGTGGGCCTCAGCCAACTCGCGCATCACGCAAGAGGAGATCGCCGAGCATCTGAAGCGCATCCGCAACGACTATTGCAAGGGCACGCTGCGCGACACGATCAACCGCTTCGTGCCGCAGCCGGTCGGGCCGCGCTGCGCGCATATCCGGGTGCCGGAACCGTTGGGATTGCACGCCTTTCCGGGCTCGATCGACGATGCGCTCGCCGAACTGCACAGCCGTATGCAGGCGGCTGTCACCACGACGGTAGCCGAACTCGAAGCCGGCGGCGGCTTCATTTTCTATCCGAATCCCTTCTATCATCGCTAACGTTTGGATCTTGGCCCCAAGTGAACTGCGGCTCCGCTGGTCGGCGCAAGATGAAGGAGTGCGGCAAGCCTCATGGCGGTTTATGTCGACGCGGCGATCTGGAAATGGGTCGGCCACCGCTGGTGTCACCTGCTGGCCGACGACACCGATGAGTTGCATCGTTTTGCAGCACAACTCGGCATCAAGCGTTCGTCCTATCAGGGACCGCCGAAGACATCGGCGCCGCATTATGACATAACCGGCTTCGAGCGCGACCGCGCGGTGCGGCTGGGCGCCATCGAATGTAGCCGCGAAGAGATCGTTGCTGTTTTCCGGCGTGTCCGGGTGCCGAAGGGGAAGATACGACCATGACGTTGACGGCATTTCTGGCTTACTGCGTTGCGATTACATTCGCCGCCGCCACGCCTGGCCCGGCGGTATTCACGGTCATTGCCAACGGCGTCTCGCGCGGGTTCGTTCGCGCGTTCCTGGCTGGCCTCGGTATCGCCGCTGGCGACGCGGTGCTGGTGACTTTGGCGCTGCTCGGTCTCGTGGCACTGGCACAGACCTTCGAATGGGTTTTTCTCATCCTGAAATATGCGGGTGCTGCCTATCTGATGTTTCTTGGCATCAGGATGTGGCGATCGGCTTCCGCGCGATCGAATGGACTGGAGGTAACGCAGGCAAGACTGTCTCGATCGTTTTACCTCGGCATCTCCATCGCATTGGGCAACCCCAAGGCGATCCTGTTCCACGCCTCCATCATGCCGTTGATCCTCGATCTCAACGCAATGACCTTCGCTGAGGGGCTGCTCGTGGTTGCGGTCGTGATCGGCGTCAACATTATCACTATGGGCGTCTATGCGGTGCTTGCCGGGCAGGCTTCGAGCTGGTTCAAGACGCCAAGGCGGATGCGCTTGATGAACAGGTTTGCCGGCGGCGCCATGATCGGCACCGGTGCGCTGATCGCCGCACGCTGAGCCGCAAGACACCGCAGCGCTTGCGTTTGTCGCGGATCCCCTCTATATGCGCGCTCATTCCACACACGGACTTTGGTGTCTGCCCGGGAGAAATCCGGCTGAAACCTCCGGTGGCGTTCGAGGACAAAGTCCAGAAATGCCTGTGTCCGTGGAGGCTAACCGGAAAGGATACTCAAGAATGGCTCTGCCTGATTTCAGCATGCGCCAGCTTTTGGAAGCTGGCATTCACTTCGGCCACCAGACTCACCGCTGGAACCCGAAGATGGCGCCCTATATCTATGGCGCCCGCAACAACATCCACATCATCGACCTCTCGCAGACGGTGCCGCTGCTGCACCAGGCGCTGAAGCAGGTTTCCGACACCGTCGCCAAGGGTGGCCGCGTGCTGTTCGTCGGCACCAAGCGCCAGGCGTCCGACATCGTCGCCGACGCCGCGCAGCGCTCGGCCCAGTACTATGTCAACTCCCGCTGGCTCGGCGGCATGATGACCAACTGGAAGACGATTTCGAATTCCATCCAGCGCCTGCGCAAGCTCGACGAGATGCTGGCCGGCGAGGCCCAGGGGCTCACCAAGAAGGAGCGCCTCAATCTTGATCGCGAGCGCGAGAAGCTCGACAAGGCGCTGGGCGGCATCAAAGACATGGGCTCGACGCCCGACCTGATGTTCGTGATCGACACCAACAAGGAAGCGATCGCCATCCTCGAGGCCAAGCGTCTCGGCATCCCGGTCGTCGCCATCATCGATTCCAACTGCGACCCGGACAAGATCGATTTCCCGATTCCGGGCAATGACGACGCGGCCCGCGCCATCCAGCTCTATTGCGATCTGATCGCCAAGGCTGCAATCGACGGCATCGCTCGCCAGCAGGGCGCGCTCGGCGTCGACGTCGGCGCTTTGGCCGAGGCTCCGGTCGAGCCGGCACTCGAGCCGACGCCGACCGCCGAAACACCGGCTGCCCAGACACCGGAAGCGTAGCAGTGAAGGCCGGTTTCGGCCTTCATCTTTCTCATATTTTGGCGCGCTAAGCGCTGGCGCCAGGCGCATCATCGAGGACCGGTGGTGCGTCGGTGCATTTTAAACAAAGAGGCGACAATGAGCATTTCGGCTGCACAGGTCAAAGAACTCCGCGACTTGACCGGCGCGGGCATGATGGACTGCAAGGCGGCGTTGAACGAGACCAACGGCAACATGGAAGAGGCCGTCGACTGGCTGCGCAAGAAGGGCATTTCCAAGGCCGACAAGAAGGCCGGCCGTACTGCCGCCGAAGGCCTGATCGGCGTCGATTCCGGTATCCGCGAGGCGGCGGTCGTCGAGGTCAACTCTGAGACCGACTTCGTTGCCCGCAACGCCGCCTTCCAGGAGATCGTCGCCAAGGTCGCCAAGGTCGCGCTCGCCTATGGCGGCAAGACCGAGGCCGTCGCAGCCGCACCGTATCCGGGTTCGGACAAGTCGGTCGCCGACACCATCAAGGATGCTGTCGGCACGATCGGTGAGAATCTTGGCTTCCGCCGTTCGGCCAAGCTCACCGTAGAGCACGGCGCTGTCGCAACCTACGTCCACAATGCGGTTGCCGACGGCCTTGGCAAGCTCGGCGTGCTGGTCGCCATCGAGACGACAGGCAACGCGCAGGCCGCCAACGCCTTTGCCCGTCAGGTCGCTATGCATGTCGCCGCCACCAACCCAATGGCGCTGACGACGGAGCAGCTCGATCCGGCCGCGGTCGAGCGCGAGAAGGCGATCTTCGCCGACCAGGCGCGTCAGTCCGGCAAGCCGGAGGCGATCATCGAGAAGATGGTCGAGGGCCGTCTGCGCAAGTTTTACGAAGAGGTCGTGCTGCTCAAGCAGGCTTTCGTGCTCAATCCCGACATCACCGTCGAGAAGGCGCTGACGGATGCCGAAAAGGAAATCGGCGCACCGGCCAAGATCACTGCCTATCTGCGCTTCGCGCTCGGCGAGGGCATCGAGAAGGAAGAAACCGATTTCGCGGCGGAAGTCGCGGCGGCGGTCAAGAAGTAAACCGCACTCTATTTTCTGAAAGACTTTACGGCCGGGTGTCCGCGAGGATGCCCGGCCGATTTCTTGCGCGTTACCGATGAAGGCCAGGCGGTCGGCGGCAAGCCAGCTGGCTATCTGCCGGATCTGCTCGTGCCCGGATCTGCTCGTGCAAGATGCATTTGCCGGCGTAAGCTAACGACTGGAAGAGAGTTTTCCGGTTCGGGCGCCGCGTGACAGCCCGGCGCCCTTCGTGTATCGGAACCCAATGTTTCGGGGCAGCGCCTACGCGGCGGCAGCCCGAGGCGCGTCGCACGCACGATAATGAGGATCAGATGACGGTGAAGCCCCTCTACCGACGTGTCTTGCTGAAAGCGTCGGGCGAAGCGTTGATGGGCGAGCAGCATTTCGGCATCGACGTGTCGGTAGTCGATCGCATCGCCGCCGACATCGCCGAGGCCCGCGCCCTGGGCATCGAAGTCGGCGTCGTCATCGGCGGCGGCAACATCTTTCGTGGCGTGGCGGTTGCTTCCAAGGGAGGTGACCGGGTCACCGGTGACCACATGGGCATGCTTGCCACCGTCATCAACTCGCTGGCGCTGCGTACTTCGTTGAACAAGATCGGCGTCGACGCGGTGGTGCTGTCGGCAATCGCCATGCCTGAGCTTTGTGAGAGCTTTTCGCAGCGCCAGGCGACCGCCTACATGAACCAGGGTAAGGTCGTCATCTTCGCCGGCGGCACCGGCAATCCGTTCTTCACCACCGATTCGGCCGCGGCGCTGCGCGCGGCGGAAATCGGCGCCGACGCGCTGTTCAAGGGCACTCAGGTCGACGGCGTCTATTCTGCCGATCCCAAGAAGGACCCGAATGCGACACGCTTCGAGCGCATCAGCCATGGCGAAGTCATAAAACGTGGTCTTTCGATCATGGATACGGCCGCGATTGCACTTGCGCGGGAAAACAACATTCCGATAATCGTCTATTCGATCCACGAGAAGGGTGGTTTCGGTGATATTCTGAGGGGCGGCGGCCGTTGCACGGTCGTCACAGACGACTGATCGGGAGCCCGATCCCGAACCGAAGGTTTCCCGTAGGCGAAAAGCGGGAACCGGTTTTCGGATTGAGGCTTGAATACGGGGTTACCCTGAACAGTGAACCCGGGCTAACGGGTCGAGGAGACGATGATGAGTGGCGAATACGATGATCTCAAACGGCGCATGGACGGGGCGATCGCTGCGTTCAAGCACGATCTGGCTTCGCTGCGGACCGGCCGCGCTTCGAGCAACCTGCTCGACGCGATCCAGGTGCAGGCCTATGGCACCACTATGCCGATCAACCAGGTGGCAAACGTGTCGGTGCCTGAGCCGCGCATGATTTCGGTTTCGGTCTGGGACAAGTCGATGGTCGGTGCGGTCGATCGCGCCATCCGTGAATCCAATCTCGGCTTCAATCCGATCGTCGACGGCACCAATCTCAGAATTCCGCTGCCCGAACTTAACGAACAGCGCCGCAAGGAGCTGGTTAAGATCTCGCATGGCTACGCCGAGAATGCGCGCATCGCCGTGCGCCACGTGCGCCGGGACGGCATGGAGTTTCTCAAAAAGGCGGAAAAGGACGGCGATATCAGCGAGGACGATCATCGCAAGCGGTCCGACCAGGTCCAAAAGCTCACAGACGAGATGATCGGCACCATCGACCATCTGCTTTCCGATAAGGAAGCAGAAATCATGCAGGTTTAAGGGTAGGTGACCGACCCGAAAGCGAGACTATGACAAGCCCCGCGCATGTCGCGATCATCATGGACGGAAACGGACGCTGGGCCAAGGCGCGCGGCCTGCCACGGCTTGCCGGCCATCGCGCCGGCGTCGAGGCGCTGCGCAACACGGTGCGCGCCGCTCCTGGCCTCGGCATCTCCTTCCTGACCGTCTACGCCTTCTCGTCGGAAAACTGGTCGCGGCCGAAGTCCGAAGTCAGCGACCTGATGGGCCTCTTGAAAATCTTCATCCGCCGCGATCTCGCCGAGCTTCACCAAAACGGCGTGCGGGTCAGGATCATCGGCGACCGGGCAGGGCTGCAACCTGATATCAGGACCCTGCTTGAAGAGGCCGAAACGCTCACCGCCCGCAACGACGCGCTGACCTTGGTCATCGCTTTCAACTATGGCGGACGCGACGAGATCGTGCGCACGGCGCGCAAGCTTGCCTCGGCGGTGGCGCGCGGCGAGCTCGACAGCGAGGCGATCACGGCCGAATCCTTTGCCGGCTCTCTCGACACCCAGGGTATTCCAGATCCGGAACTGGTCATCCGCACCAGCGGCGAGCTCAGGCTGTCGAATTTCCTTCTGTGGCAAGCGGCCTATAGCGAGCTTGTCTTCCTGCCTTGCTACTGGCCCGATTTCAGCCGCGAGCATCTGGCCGACGCATTGCGCGACTTTGCCAATCGCGAGCGCCGTTTCGGCGGGCTTGGCGCTCAAGACGTCGCCGTGACGGCCAAGGGATGAGCAACCTCCAGCTTCGCGTCATTTCTGCCGTCGTGCTTGCGGTCGTCACACTCGGTCTGACCTGGCTTGGCGGACTGCCCTTCCGGTTGCTTTGCGCCGCCATGACGATCCTGATCTTCTACGAGTGGACGCAAATGTGCCGCCCGGTCGCCACCACGGGTCTTGGTTTTCTGCCGGAGGCGCTGCTTCTGGTTTTCGTCGGCGGTTTGGTCGCCGGCCTGCCGGCGTCATGGCTGCTGCTACTTGTGGCAGTGATGGTCGTTGTCACCGCGGTCGTGGGTTCGATGCGCCAGACTTCGATGGGCCAGACTTCGATGCATCAAACGAGACAGTGGGACGCGTCCGGCCTTGCCTATGCCGGCATTTCCGGCCTGTCACTTGCCCTTTTGCGCGACGGCGACCATCCCGGCCTCGTCGCCATTCTGTTCCTGTTCGCGGTGGTTTGGGCGACCGACATATCAGCCTATTTCGTCGGCCGCGCTGTCGGCGGTCCGAAGCTGGCGCCATCGATCTCGCCCGGCAAGACCCAGAGCGGGGCGCTCGGCGGCGCTGTCGGCGGCGTGGTTGCCGGGCTGCTTTTGGCCGCTGCGGCCGGAGCCGGCAATCTTGCAGTGCTCGGCGTCGTTGCACTCGTGCTTTCGCTGGTCTCCCAGGCTGGCGACCTTTTCGAATCATGGGTGAAGCGCCGTCACAACCGCAAGGATTCGGGCACGCTGATACCGGGCCATGGCGGCGTCATGGACCGGGTCGACGGGCTTGTCGCGGCGGCATTCGCCCTGTACGTCATCGGCTGGATTTCGGCGACCGCCGACCATCCGGCACAGGGGCTGTTTCCAGCTTGATCGGCATTGTTTCCTGGCCTGGTATCTTGACCTGCGCAGGATGCGCCATGGATTCGCCTGGATTGATGCCACAGTCGCGGTACGACCGTGCTGCGGACGAATTTTGAGGACATGAGTTGAACGAGATTCTTCACGCGGTTTTCAGCACGGAAGGCTTTGTCCTTGGCACGCTGGTGCCGTTCCTGTTCGTGCTGACCGTAGTCGTGTTCGTCCACGAGATGGGGCATTATCTCGTCGGCCGCTGGTGCGGCATCGGCGTAAAGGTCTTTTCGATTGGCTTCGGCCCGGAACTCTTCGGCTTTAATGACAGCCATGGCACGCGCTGGAAACTCTGCGCCATTCCACTCGGCGGCTACGTCAAATTCGTCGGCGACATGAACGCCACCTCGAGCCAGCCCAGCTCGGAGGAGATCGAATTGCTGACCGATGCCGAGCGCAAGGTTGCGTTTCACACGCAGCCGGTCTGGAAGCGCGCGGCGACTGTGGTTGCCGGCCCGCTGTTCAATTTCCTGCTGACGATCGCCGTCTTCGCGGTGCTGTTTACCGCCTATGGCCGCCCCGTGATGGAGCCGATGGTGGCTGAAGTCACCGCCGACAGCCCAGCGGCGCAGGCCGGCATCCTGCCCGGGGACCGATTCGTCAGCGTCGACGGCAGCAAGGTCCAGACCTTCGCCGACGTCCAGCGCCGGGTCTCGGGCCGCGGCGGCGACGCCATCACCTTCGTCATGCTGCGCGGCGGCAAGGAGATCACCGTTACGGCGACGCCGCGATTGATGGAACAGGAAGACGCGCTGGGCAACAAGGTCAAGGTGGCCGTGATCGGCGTCGTCAACAACCAGGAGTTCGGCCAGCCCCGCCTGATCACCTACAGCCCGGCTGGCGCACTGGCTGCCGCGGTCGAGGAAACCGGCCACATCATCCAGGGTACCGGCCAGTTCCTGCAGCGTTTCGTCGTCGGTCGCGAGGATAAATGCCAGCTGGGCGGCCCAATCAAAATCGCAAAGATGTCGGGGCAGGCGGCAAAACTGGGCTTCGACTGGCTTGTGCAACTTGTTGCGCTGTTGTCGGTCGGGATCGGTATTCTCAACCTTTTGCCGATTCCTCCCCTCGACGGCGGCCATCTCCTGTTCTACGGCGTGGAGGCCGTCATTCGGCGACCGGTGTCGGAACGTATGATGGAGATGGGTTACAGGGCCGGCCTGCTTCTCGTCTTGGGCTTCATGGGGTTCGTTTTCTGGAACGACCTGTTTGGATGCTGAAATCATGAAGAAATTTGGCTTCGACACAGCCAATGTTGAGACGCCGTTTACCATGCATGGGGATATGCGTGACGCGAAAGCCACGCCACAGGGTTAAGTAAATACAAATTAACCAGGAGCCTTGCGTGTAGGGAAAATCCGGTTAATACGGTGGGGGAAATTACCGCACGTCCGGTTTTCTCGCCGTGGGGACTTCGAGAAAAGGTACAAAAGCCCGATGAAGGCAGCATCCAAGTTTCTGAGCGCCGCGTCCGCGGTGGCCCTGTCCGCCGCCCTGGTCGTACCAGGTGCGCTCGCAGTGCAGTTCGTTGCCACATCGGCGGCCGAGGCCGCTGTTGTTTCAAGAGTTGAAGTCAGCGGCAATCAGCGGGTCGATGCCGACACGATCCGCAACTACGTCACGATCAAGCCCGGTAAGCCCTTTTCCAGCTCCGATATCGACGATGCGGTCAAGGCGCTGTTCGGCACCGGGTTGTTCTCGGACGTCCAGATCAACCAGGTCGGTTCGTCGCTGGTCATCAAGGTTTCCGAATATCAGGTCGTGAACCAGGTGCTGTTCCAGGGCAACAAGAAGCTCAAGGACAACGCCCTTGCGGCCGCGGTCCAGTTGAAGCCGCGTGGAACGTTCTCGCAGCAGGCGCTCGATGCCGACATCGAGGCGGTCAAGGCCGCCTACAGGCGTATCGGCCGTGACGACGCCGCCGTGACCACCCAGATCATGGATCTCGGCGACAACCGCGTGAACGTGGTCTTCAATATCAACGAAGGCGGCCGCACGCAGATTGCCGCGATCAATTTCGTCGGCAACAGCGCCTATTCGAGCCGTCGCCTGTCCGACGTCATCTCCACCAAGCGCTCGTCCATCCTTTCGTTCGTGCTGCGCGACGATGTCTATGACGAAGACAAGCTGCGCGCCGACGAAGAGCTGCTGCGCCGTTTCTATTACAACCACGGCTATGCCGACTTCCAGGTGATTTCCGCGGTCGGCGAACTCGACGAGACCACCAACAAATATACGGTGACCATCACCGTGCAGGAGGGCGATCGCTACACCTTCGGCGACGTCAGCGTCGAGAGCACGATTCCCGAGGTCGACGCTGCATCGCTGCAGTCGGTGGTCGAGACCCGCAAGGGCGAGGTCTACAACGCCGAGGATGTCGAAGACACCATCATCGCATTGACCGAGAGGGTCGCCGGTTCCGGCTATCCCTTCGCCCAGGTGACGCCGCGCGGCGACCGCAATTTCGAGAACCGCACCATTTCGGTGGTCTATACGATCGACCAGGGCACGAAGGCCTATGTCGAACGCATCGAGATTCGCGGCAACGACCGGACACGCGACTATGTCATTCGCCGCGAATTCGACGTGAGTGAGGGCGATGCCTTCAACCAGGTTCTCATTCAGCGCGCGAAGAAACGGCTGGAAGCGCTCGATTATTTTGAGAAAGTCGAGGTTTCCACCGTGCCCGGCTCTGAGCCGGACCAGGTGGTGCTGGTGGTCGACGTGGTCGAGAAATCGACCGGCGAGTTCTCGGTCGGCGCCGGCTATTAGACCGGCGGCGACACGTCAGGCCCATCCATCGAAGGAGCGATCACCGAACGCAACTTCCTCGGACGCGGCCAGTTCATCAAGCTATCGGCGGGCGGCGGCAAGAATTCGCGCGACTACAGCTTCTCCTTCACCGAGCCCTATTTCCTCGGGCGGCGCATTGCCGCCGGTTTCGACATCTTCAACCGGACCAGGGAATACGACGACTATAAGAGCGAGACCCTAGGTGCGACAGTGCGCTTTGGCCTGCCGATCACTGACGACATCTCGACGCAGCTGGCGTATAATATCTCGCAGGAGAAGTACAAGCTCGACGATGGTTGCGATCCACTGGCTGGCTGCGACGTCTCTACGGCTATCCTAAACGGCATTGAGGAAAGCCCGTGGCTCAAGTCGTCGGTCAGCCTCGGTCTGGTCTACAACACCATCGACGACATGAAGAACCCGCATGAAGGCATCTTCGCCAATGTCACCACGGAATTCGCCGGCCTCGGCGGCGACGCCAAATTCGTCAAGGTGACGGCGCGTGGCAGCGTCTACCAGACGTTGTCAGAGCAGCTTGATCTGGTTGGTTTGATTTCGGGCGGGGCTGGCCATATCCAGGGCTACGGCAGCGACGAAGACCTTCGCATCTTCGATCATTTCCAGAGCAGCGACCGCATTATCCGCGGCTTCGCCTATGGCGGCATCGGTCCTGTCGACGACCAGGGCTTTGACGACCATCTCGGCGGTACCACCTATTTCAACGCCTCGGCGGAAGCCCAGTTTCCGATGCCGGTCATTCCGGAGAGCTTCGGCCTGCGCGGCGCGGTCTTTGCTGATGCGGCGACACTTTATGGCAATGATGTGGCGGGTGTCGATCCATCGACAACCGACATGGAGTGGCGCGCCTCGGTCGGTCTCGGCATGATGTGGGCGTCGCCCTTTGGCCCGATCCGCATCGACTATGCGATACCGGTCCTCAAGGAGGACACCGACGACGTGCAGGAATTCAACTTCGGCATATCGACCCGCTTCTGATTGGCGGGAGACGATGCTTCCGGGCCGTAGGGGTCCGGAATAGAGTGATCCGACACTACAGCGCCGCGCGTCCTCTTGGACGCGCAAAGGACGCTGTAGAACTTTGATTTTGCGCATGATCCTCCGAAAATCGATTCCGATTTTCGGGGTCATGCGCTAGCTGGATATAGCTTCTGGAATGACCGATCCGGTGTTCTTCGCGCCATCACGCCGGTATACGGCTGGCGAAGTCGCGAATCTGACCGGCTCGGTGCTTGTCGAGTCCGGCCTCTCGGAAATATCGATCGAAGCCTTGGCGCCGGCAAGCGAAGGCGGCGAGCACGCTCTTGTCTTCGTCGATGGCAGACGCAACTTCGCGCTGATGCAATCGCTGCGGGCAGCGGCGGTTCTCTGTCCCGCCGAATTTGCCGGCAAAGCGCCGGCGGGTATCGCGGTTCTGGTCCATCCGCGCCCGCAACAGGCTTTCGCGATGGTCGGACGCCTTCTTTTCCCGGCGGCTGCGACACCGGCGCCGATGACCGGCGAAACCGGTATTTCGCCGCATGCCCATATCGATCCATCGGCGCATGTCGAGGCCGGCGCGATCGTCGAGGCCGGCGCGATCATCGGCCCCCGCGCTTCTATCGGCAGCGGAACCGTCATTGCTCCTCATGCCGTTATCGGTCCCTCCTGCCAGTTCGGCCGCGACGGCTATGTCGGTCCAGGCGCCAGCATCCAGTACGCGCTGATCGGCAATCGTGTCATCATCCATGGCGGCGCCCGCATCGGCCAGGACGGTTTTGGCTTCGTGGCCGGGGCCAAGGGCCCGGAGCGCGTCCCGCAAATCGGCCGGGTCGTTATCCAGGACGACGTCGAGATCGGCTCGAACACAACGGTCGATCGTGGCGCCATGTCAGACACGATCATCGGTCAAGGCACCAAGATCGACAATCTGGTGCAGATCGCTCATAACGTCCGCATAGGCCGCAATTGCATAATCGCCGGCCTTTCGGGTATTTCCGGTTCCGTAACGGTGGGCGACAATGTCACCATGGGTGGCGGTGTCGGTCTTGCGGATCACCTGACCATTGGGTCTGGGGCCAAGCTTGCTGCAAGAAGCGGGTTCATGAGCAACGTCCCCGCGGGCGAGATTTGGGGAGGGTACCCGGCGCAGCCGATGGCGGAGGCGATGCGGGAGATCGCGGCTCTGCGAAGACTGGCCAGGGCGCGGAAATCCGGCGACGGGGGGAAGAGCTGAGATGGTGGCGGCGACGACGCTCGAGGCGGTCGACATATTGGGGCTGATGAAGCTCCTGCCGCATCGTTATCCGTTCCTGATGATCGATCGCATCATCGACATCGATGGCGACGAGTCGGCTATCGGCATCAAGAACGTGACCATAAACGAGCCGCATTTCCAGGGTCATTTCCCGGATCAGCCGGTCATGCCCGGCGTGCTGATCGTCGAGGCGATGGCGCAGACGGCCGGCGCCATCTGCATCCGCAGCCTGGGCACCGAAAAACCGTCGCTGGTCTATTTCCTGACCATCGACAATGCCAAATTCCGTAAACCGGTCGTTCCCGGCGACCAGTTGAAGATCCATGTGAAGAAAATCAAGAAACGCGGCAACCTTCTCAAATTCGCCTGCGAGGCTCTCGTCGACGGCGTCAAGGCCGCGGAAGCCGAGATCTCGGCGATGATGGTCGCGAGCGACTGACGATCGAATGCTTATGAAAATCCAGACAGTCATCCATCCATCGTCGTTCATCGAGGCAGGCGCAAAAATCGGCGAAGGCGTCCGCATCGGGCCATTCTGCCACATCAGCGCCGACGCGGTGCTCGGCGACCGCGTCGAACTGGTCAGCCACATCTCGGTGATGGGCGCGACCACCATCGGTGCGTCGACCAAGGTCTATCCGATGGCGACACTGGGCGCGCCGCCGCAGAATACCAAGCACAAGGGCGGCCGCACCACGCTGGTCGTCGGTGAGAACTGCACGATCCGCGAAGGCGTGACCATGCACCTCGGCACCGATTCCAGCCGCGGCGAGACGACGATCGGTGACAACGGCAACTTCCTTGCCTACGCCCACATCGCCCATGATTGCATTGTCGGCAAGAACGCCACCTTCGCCAATCAGGCGACGTTGGGCGGCCATTGCGAGATCGGCGACAACGTTTATATCGGTGGTCTCAGCGCCGTTCATCAGTTTGTCCGCGTCGGCGACAACGCCTTTCTCGGCGGTTGCTCGGCATTCGTCGGCGATGTCATTCCCTACGCCATCGCCGTCGGCAATCGCGCCAGCCTTCGCGGTCTCAACATCATCGGCCTGAAGCGCGCCGGCCTGCCGCGCTCCGAGATCCACACGCTGCGCAAGGCCTACAGGACGATCTTCGATCGCTCCCGAACCGTCGGCGAAAACATCGAATTCGCCAAGGCGGAATTCGCCTCGTCACCGACCGCCATGAAAATCATCGATTTCATCGCCAGTCGCGGCAAGCGGCACTATGCCGTCCCGTCGCTCAAGGCTGGCGACGGCGACGATGCAGATGACGAAGATTGAGGCCACTCGGACGGGCCTTGATCTCGCGCCAGACGCCAAGGTCGGCATCATTGCCGGCGGCGGCAGTTTGCCGGTCGAAGTCGCCAAGGCGCTTGCTGGGCAAGACAAGTCTCCCTTCGTGGTAATAGTGGCGGGCGAGGTCGACCGCATATCCGACTTCGACGCCTACGAGCAGGCGACGTTGAGGCTGGAGGATGTCGGCTCACTGCTGCCGACGCTCAAGAACCATCATGTTACCCATTTGGTGACAGCGGGCCATATCACACGCCGCCCCAGGCTGAGCGCCATGCGCCTCAATCTCGGCCTGCTCGCCTGGGTGCCCAGCCTTCTTGTCGGTGTAACCCAAGGCGACGACACCGTGCTGAAACTGTTCGTGCGAAGGGTCGAGCGCAGCGGCATCAAGGTTGTCGGCGCCCATGAGATCGTGCCGGAACTGATCGCGGCCGAAGGGACGCTGACCAAGGCTGCGCCGCGGAAATCCGACTGGCGCGACATCGAAGCGGCGCATACGGCGGCAAAGGCCATCGGCGCGCTGGATATCGGCCAAGCGGCTGTTGCGATCGGCGGCCGCGCCATCGCGCTGGAAGGCGTCGAGGGCACTGACGGATTGCTCGATCGAACAAAGCAGTTGCGCGGCCATGGCAGGCTGGCCGGCAGAACGCGCGGCGTTCTGGTCAAATGCGCCAAGCCCGGCCAGGAGTTGCGCGCCGACCTGCCCTCCATCGGCCCGCAGACGGTCGAGGCGGCGCATGCCGCCGGACTTGCCGGCATTGCCGTCGAGGCCGGTCGCTCGCTGGTTCTGGAAGGCCCCACCGTCGTCGCCCGTGCCAATGCGCTCGGCCTGTTCGTGATCGGCCTGCCTGCTGCGGAGCCGGTGCATGGCGACTGAGAAACCGCTGAAGATCGCGATCGTCGCCGGCGAAGAATCCGGCGATCTGCTTGGCGCCGACATTATAGAGGCGCTCAAACGCGCGACCGGCCGCGAGGTCCGGCTCGTCGGCATCGGCGGCCGGCATCTGCAGGCGCTCGGCCTCACGCCGCTCTTCGACGGCGGCGAGATCGCGCTGATGGGCCTGAGCGCCATCCTGCGCGACCTGCCGCGCCTGATGCGGCGGATCAGCCAGACGGGCAATGCGGTCGCCGGTGAAAAGCCCGACTGTCTCATCACCATCGACAGCCCGGATTTTTCGCTGCGCGTGGCTAAGAAGGTTCGTGCCGCCGATCCGGCAATCCCGATCGTCCACTATGTCTGCCCGAGCGTCTGGGCCTGGCGACCCGGCAGGGCGGTGGCGATGAAACCGTATGTCGATCATATCCTCTGCATCTTGCCCTTCGAGGTGAAGGAGCTCGCCCGCCTCGGTGGTCCGCCCGGCACCTATGTCGGCCATCGCCTTACGCACGATCCGGGCGTGATCGGCGCTGCCAAGGCGCAAAGCCTGCCGCGCGACCTGTCCGACGATCGTGTGAAGACACTGCTTGTGCTGCCCGGCTCGCGTCGCGGCGAGGTGCTACGGCTAGTCGGCCCGTTCGGTAAGACGATCTCGATCCTGCGCGCACGCGGACACCGCTTGCGCCTGCTGTTGCCGACGGTGCCGCATGTCGCCGACCTGGTCAGGGCTTCGGTGGCAAGCTGGGACGAGAAGCCGGAAATCATCCTTGATCCCGAACGCAAATGGCAGGCCTTCGGCAGGGCCGATGCAGCGCTGATCTCATCGGGAACGGTGTCGCTGGAATTGGCGCTGTCGGGTGTGCCGATGATCTCCTGCTACCGGCTCGATCCGGTCATGCGGATGGCCCAGCGCCTGATCACCGTATGGAGCGCCGCCTTGCCCAATCTCATCGCCGATCGCCCGATCGTGCCGGAAAGCTACAACGAATATGTGCGGCCGCACTATGTTGCGCGGCAGTTGGAGGCGCTTTTTTCCGACACCCCCTATCGCGCATGGCAGAAGGACGGTTTTGCCGAGGTGGCCAGACGCATGGCTGTCGACGGACCTTCCGGCGATATCGCTGCGGGGGTCGTGATGAGGTGCATCAAGGGAGCGAGTAGGGGTAGTGAGTAGTGAGTAGTGAGTAGTGAGTAGTGAGTAGATTGCAAAGAACCGCTCAGCGTCTAGAATTCTTATTTACTACTCACTACTCACTACTCACTTCTTCTCTTCATCGCTTTGCAATCGGCACGTAGTCGCGTTCCGGCGCACCTGTATAGAGCTGGCGCGGGCGACCGATCTTCTGGTGCGGATCCTCGATCATCTCTTTCCACTGCGCGATCCAGCCGACGGTACGAGCGACCGCGAACAGCACGGTGAACATGGTGGTGGGGAAGCCCAGCGCCTTCAGCGTGATGCCGGAATAGAAATCGACGTTCGGATAAAGCTTCTTCTCGATGAAATAGGAGTCGGTCAGCGCGATCTTTTCCAGTTCCATGGCGATGTCGAGCAGCGGGTCGTCCTTGATGCCCAGTTCACCCAAAACCTCATGTGCGGTCTTCTGCATGATCTTGGCGCGCGGGTCGTAGTTCTTGTAGACGCGGTGGCCAAAGCCCATCAACCGGAACGGATCGTTCTTGTCCTTGGCGCGGGCGATGAATTCCGGGATGTGGTCGACATGGCCGATCTCGCCCAGCATGTTCAAGGCCGCCTCGTTGGCGCCGCCATGGGCCGGTCCCCATAGGCAGGCAATGCCGGCGGCGATGCAGGCAAACGGGTTGGCGCCTGACGAGCCGGCGAGGCGGACGGTCGAGGTCGAGGCGTTCTGCTCGTGATCGGCATGCAGAATGAAGATGCGCTCCATCGCACGCGCCAGCACCGGGTTGATCTTGTATTCCTCGCACGGCACGGCAAAGCACATATGCAGGAAGTTGGCCGCGAAATTCAGCTCGTTCTTCGGGTAAATGAAGGGCTGACCGATGTGGTATTTATAGGCCATTGCCGCGATCGTCGGCATTTTGGCGATCAGCCGCATCGACGCGACCATGCGCTGATACGGGTCCGAGATGTCGGTGGAATCGTGATAGAAGGCTGACAGAGCGCCGACCACGCCGCACATCACCGCCATCGGATGCGCGTCGCGGCGAAAGCCGGTGAAGAAGCGCGACATCTGCTCGTGCACCATGGTGTGGCGCGTCACCCGGTAGTCGAAATCGTCCTTCTGCGCCTTGGTCGGCAATTCACCATAGAGCAAGAGATAGCAGACTTCGAGGAAGTCGCCGTGCTCGGCCAGCTGGTCGATCGGATAACCGCGATGCAAAAGGATGCCGGCATCGCCATCGATAAAGGTGATTTCCGACTCGCAGCTTGCCGTCGACGTGAAGCCGGGATCGTAGGTGAACGCCCCGGTGGTGCTGTAAAGCGAGCCGATGTCGATGACATCAGGTCCGACCGAGCCGCTTCGCACCTTGAGCTCGTGAGTTTTGCCGCCGAATTCAAGTTTAGCAGTCGACGCGTGGGTTTTGCCGCCAAATTCCATCTTTGTCGCAGCTTCGGACATTGCAAACTCCTTTTGGTTTTCTCATGCCGGCAAAGGCGAAATATCTGCAACGCAACACGTCGAAAGCATCGGAGTTCGCGCGTTTGCGCCCGCAATTGGATTTGCGTGCCAAATTGGGCCAAGACCTAATGTTGCACTGCGAAACCCACCTTTCAATGCCAATCTTCTTGGGCCAGTTTTGCTAATCGATTTGATCCGCGACGCGCGCCAGGCTTTCCTCACGGCCAAGCACGGCAAGCACGTCGAACACGCCGGGCGAGGTGCTTTTGCCGGTGAGCGCGGCGCGCAAAGGTTGGGCCACAGCGCCGAGCTTATGGCCGCCGGCCACCGCATATTCCCTGATCGCGGCTTCCGCCGCTTCGGCCGTCCAGTCGCCTGAAATCGCCTTCAGCGCCGCGTGGGCGCCCCGCAGGATCTCGCGCGCTTCACCGCCGAGCAATGCAGCCGCCTTCTCGTCGATCGGCAGCGGCCGCTCGGCAAACAGGAAGGCGGCACCGTCGGCCAGTTCGACCAGCGTCTTGGCGCGCTCCTTTAGGCCTGGCAGCGCGGCGAGCATCTGTGCCTTGCGCGTGTCGTCGAGGCGCGCTGCGATCGCCGGGCCGCCTTCGAGATAGGGCAAGGTGTTGATGAAGATATCGAGCAATTCGGCGTCGTTCATGCGGCGCATATGCACGCCGTTCAGCGCCTCGAGCTTGGCGAAGTCGAAGCGGGCGGCCCCCTTGTTGACGTCGCCGATGTCGAACCAGGCAATCATGTCGGCGATCGACATGACCTCGTCGTCGCCGTGGCTCCAGCCGAGCCGCGCCAGGTAGTTGAGCAGTGCCTCAGGCAGGTACCCCATGGCACGATAGGCTTCGACGCCGAGGGCGCCGTGCCGCTTCGACAGCTTGGCGCCGTCGGCGCCATGGATCAGTGGGATATGCGACATCGACGGCACGTCCCAGCCCATGGCTCGATAGATCACCATCTGGCGGGCGGCATTGGTCAGATGATCGTCGCCGCGGATGATGTGGGTGATGCCCATGTCGTGGTCGTCGACGACGACGGCATGCATATAGGTCGGATTGCCGTCCGAGCGCAGGATGATGAAATCGTCGAGATCCTTGTTGGAGAAGCGGACTTCGCCCTGCACGAGATCATGCACCACCGTCTCGCCGTCGGCCGGCGCCTTGATTCGGATCGCGCCCTTGGCGCCGGCTGGCGCCTCGGACGGGTCGCGGTCGCGCCAGCGGCCGTCATAGCGGGGAGGCAAGCCCTTGGCCCGCGCGCTCTCACGCATCGCTTCCAGTTCAGCCGGCGTAGCGTAGCAGTAATAGGCCTTGCCCATGCGCACCAGTTCCTCGGCGACCACGCGGTGGCGCGGCGCGCGCTCGAACTGCGATACCGGCTCGCCGTCCCAGGTGAGGCCGAGCCAGGAGAGTCCGTCGAGGATGGCGGCGGTTGCCGCATCGGTCGAACGCTCACGATCGGTGTCCTCGATGCGCAGCAGCATCGTGCCGCCGGTGTGTTTCGCATACAGCCAGTTGAACAGCGCCGTGCGCGCGCCGCCAATATGCAGGAAGCCGGTGGGCGAGGGGGCGAAACGGGTGACGACCTTGTCGGACATGGAACTCTCAGGCAAGCGCAGGAAGCGGATGTGATTGCGCGGACTTTCGCGCGTCGCGCGTTCATGTAGCATAGGAGGTCAAGGGCGCAAGGGGCAGACCCGATGGCTGGACCAGGCCGCGGCGCGGACAAGAGCGAGGGCACGACCACAAGCGTCAGCGAACGATCGCTGTTTGCCGACGTTCCCCACGCCGAGCCGCTACCCGTTTCGCTGCCTGCGTCGCACCCGGGCATTCAGCCCCTTTCGCCGGACCGCGCCGCGCCAACACCGGCTCCAACACCCGGGCCTGTCATTCGTTTCCGCCGACAGCTTAGCCATCTTTCACCATCCGGTATCCGCAACAGCGTGGCCTCGGCAGCCGGCCTGGAACTAGACCGCGGCGTCGCCTTTCTGCTGGTGCCGGTTTTTCTGGCATGCGGGGTGATCGTCTATTTTTCGCTTGCCGTCGAACCGGACTTTCCGCAGCCTATTGCCGTCGTGGTCCTCACGGCATTGTGTGCGGCAGTGACACGCTCATGGCGCAAAACGCATCTGTGCTTCATGGCAGCGTTGCTGTGCGCACTCGGGCTACTCGCCGCCAAGGTTGAAACCTGGCGCGTGGGAACGCAGATGCTCGGCTCGGAAATCCAGACCCAGCTCACCGGCCGTGTCGTTAGGCTCGATCAGATGGCGAACGGCCGGATCAGGCTGACCATCGACGTGATGTCGACCGCCCGGCCGACACTGCGTTATGCGCCGGAACGTGTCAGGGTTTCGGCACGCAAAATTCCCGCTGAGATGACCGCAGGCTCGGTGGCAACCGGCTATGTGAGGCTTCTGCCTCCGACTGGCCCGGTTAGGCCGGACAGTTATGACTTCTCCTTCGACAGCTATTTCGCCGGTATCGGTGCCAGTGGCTTTTTCCTCGGCAATCCGAAGATCGTCGTTTCCGAAGATGCACCGTTCGCCGCGCGCATTTCTTCCTCGATCGAAAAGGCGCGTGAAACCATCGCCGACCATATCAGGGACAGCATCGGTGGCGCCGAGGGGGAGATTGCCGCCGCGCTGATCGTCGGCGTGCGTGCCGGCATTCCCGAAGAGATAAACGAATCGATGCGGCGCACCGGCATCTACCACATCATCTCGATTTCCGGCCTGCACATGGCGCTTGTCGCCGGCACCATCATGGGATTGCTGCGCGGCGCCTTTGCGCTGGTTCCCGATTTTTCGTCGCGCCGGCCGGTCAAAAAATATGCGGCTGCTGCCGCACTCGTTTCCATCGCTGCCTATCTGATTTTTTCCGGTATCGTGGTCGCGGCTGAACGCAGCTTTATCATGCTGGCGGTAATGCTTGTCGCCGTGCTGTTCGACCGGGCGGCACTCACCATGCGCAATCTGGCGATTTCGGCCATCGCCGTCATCGTCGTGTCGCCGCACGAGGTGGTCGGCCCAAGCTTCCAGATGTCCTTCGCCGCGACCGCTGCTCTCGTGGGCGCCTATGCCGGCTGGTCCGACTATCGTGCCGACAAGGCCACCGCGCCGCCACAGCGACGGTCAACGATCGCTTTCGTCACGCGAAAACTTGCCGCTGGGACAGGTACCATCGCAATGACCTCCATCATTGCCGGCAGCGCCACCGCACTCTTCGCCATCTGGCACTTCCAGCGCGTCTCGCCGCTCAGCCTGTTCGCCAATCTGGCCGTCATGCCGATCGTCACGGTCGTGATGTTCCTGGCCGTCGTCAGCGCCTTGGCAATGCCGTTCGGCTTCGACGGCCCTTTCCTATACATGATGGGCAAGGGGCTGACGGCCATGATTGCAATATCGGGATGGATCTCCGAGCGGTCGCCGGTCGATGCCGTCGGGCTGATCTCGTTGCAGTCGGTTCTGCTGGTGACGGCCGCCCTGGTCATCGCCACGATGGCAACGACATGGTTGCGGCTTGCGGCACTTCCCTTTGCGCTCGCCGGCCTGCTGACGATTTCCGAGACGCGCACCCCCGACGTGCTGATTTCGGAAGATGCGCATCTGGTGGCGCTGCCGATCGGCGGCGGCGAACTTGCCGTCAACCGGGTGCACTCGAACGAATTCACCACCGACAACTGGAAACATGCGCTGGTTTCAGCGACCATTGTCGAGCCGGAGACATTCGAAAAAGGAGACGTGCGGTTCGACATCGTCGACCCGGCCGACCTGCCGCCGGGAGCGCCCTTCTACTGCACTGCCGGCCTGTGCCTCGCCCGGCACCAGTCCGGCGCGATCATCGCGCTCGCCGACGACCGCAAAACCGCACGGCCAGCCTGTGCCTTTGCGGATTTGATCGTCATCGATGATGCCACAGCCTATTATAATCCCTGCCGCAATCCGCTGGTTCTCGTCGTCACCAAACGGCAGCTCGCTCGCATGGGCAGTGCCGCCGTCTTTTTCGATCCGCTATCTGCGACGACGCGCGCAGAAATCCGTTTTGCCGTCAGACAGCCCTATAGGCCTTGGCATGAGCAGCGGAGATTTTCGCGCGAGGCGAGGGGCCTGCCGCCATACCGCAGGGCCGAGAAACCCAAAAAGCCTGCCGTTCAGTAACGCCGGATCAGTCCGACGAGCTTGCCTTGCACCTTGACCCTGTCCGGCCCGAAGATGCGCGTCTCATAGGCCGGATTGGCGGCTTCCAGTGCGATCGAGGCACCTTTGCGGCGGAACCGCTTCAGCGTCGCTTCCTCGTCGTCGACCAAGGCGACGATGATCTCGCCAGGCTGGGCGGTGTCGGCGTTGCGGATGATGACCGTGTCGCCGTCGAAAATGCCGGCCTCGATCATCGAGTCACCCTTGACCTCCAGCGCGTAGTGCGTGCCGCCGGTGATCATGTCCGGTGGTACCGAAATCGAATGCGTCTGGTGCTGGATGGCGTCGATCGGCACACCGGCAGCGATGCGGCCCATCACCGGTATGGAGATGGTGGCAACGACGTCGTCGTCATTGCCGGCTGCGGGCATGCGCGAAGGCGCCGGCTTGATCTGTCGTCCGAGGCTGCCCTGCCCAAGGCTGCCCTGAATGACGCTTGGCGAGAATTTGCGCGCCGCATTGAGGCCGGGCGCGATCGAATCGGGCAGGCGCAGCACCTCCAGCGCGCGGGCGCGGTTGGGCAGGCGGCGAATGAAACCGCGCTCCTCCAGTGCAGTGATCAGCCGATGGATCCCCGACTTCGAGGCGAGGTCGAGCGCTTCCTTCATCTCGTCGAACGAGGGCGGAATGCCGCTTTCCTTCAGCCGCTCGTGGATGAACATCAGCAGTTCATGTTGTTTGCGTGTCAGCATCGCGACCCCCAACAGAATCAGAAAAACAAACCCAGAACAAACACTATCTGTTCCAGTTGTGTTCCGCAACCGTTTAAAATTTAATGAATGTGTTGACGTTTTGTTCAGCGTAGCATCAGCACGCTGCACGCGGCGCCCGTCGCGGCTGGGGGAGCGAACGGCTCGCGCACGATCAGCCCGTTGGCGTCGGCCAGCATTTTGAGCATCGAGGAATCCTGGATGCCGAACGGGGTCGCCAGCAGCGTGCCGGCTTCTTCGCTAACCACGGCGCGTACATAGTCCTGCCTGAGATCGTTGGCCGGCATGGCGGCGCCGAGCCGCGCCTGACGCATGTCCTGCCGGAAGGCGCGGCCGCCGAGCCGCGCAAGCAGCGGCGTCAGAAAGAGCTGCGTGCAGACCAGGCTCGCCACCGGATTGCCAGGCAGGCCGATGCAGCGGATGTCACCCAGCCGCCCGAACATCAGCGGCTTGCCGGGCCGCATGGCGATTTTCCAGAAATCGAGCGTCATGCCTTCACCGGTCAGCACGTCATGGACCAGGTCATGGTCGCCGACCGAGGCGCCGCCCAGCGTGACGATGACGTCGGCGCCTGCGTCGACCGCTTGTTTCACCAGCGTGGCGATCGCCTCCTTGCGGTCGGGGGCGATGCCGAGATCGAGCGCGCTGGCGCCGACCGAGCGGGCCGCGGCGGCGACGCCATAGGCATTGGACGAGATGATCTGGTCGGGGCCAAGGTCGCTGCCCGGCGGCAGCAATTCGTCGCCGGTGGCGATGATGGCGACCAACGGCCGTTTCACCACGCTGACCTGCGGGTGGTTGGCCGACGCCGCCAGCGACAATGCCGCCGGATCAAGCGGGCGGCCTTTCTCCAGCAGGACGTCGCCCTTCGAGAAATCGAGCCCGAGGCGGCGGATGTTGCGGCCTTCAACCGTCGACGCGGTCACTTCGATGCTGCCGCCGCCGAGGTCGCGGACATTCTCCTGGATGACGATGGTGTCCGCGCCTGCAGGAAGCGGCGCGCCGGTGAAGATGCGCACGGCCTGCGCCGGGCCGACTGTTCCGGCAAAGCCGCGTCCGGCCGGCGCCATGCCGATCACCGAAAGTCTTGCGGGCACGGATGCGACATCCTCGGCCCGCACGGCATAGCCGTCCATGGCGGACGCGTTGAACGGCGGCTGGGTGCGGAGCGCCAGGAGCGGCTCCGCCAGCACGCGGTCGGCGGCGTCCATCAGGGCGACGCTTTCAGCCTGCAAGGGCGCAGCATCCTCAAGCAGGCGCTCGAGCGCCTCGGCGACCGGAAGCAGTGCCATTATTAGCCTGCCCCCTTGGCATCCGCCTTGTAGTCGCCGGATTTGCCGCCGGTCTTTTCCGCCAGCCTGATGCCCGAGATCACCATGGCGCGGTCGACCGCCTTGGCCATGTCATAGATGGTCAGGCAGGCGACCGAGACGGCGGTCAGCGCTTCCATCTCGACGCCGGTCTTACCGGTGACGCGGGCCAGCGCCGTGACCTTCAGGCCTGGCAGCGTCGCGTCCGGTTCGATGTCAATGGATACCTTGGTCAACAGCAGCGGATGGCAGAGCGGGATCAGCTCATGCGTCCTCTTGGCCGCCATGATGCCGGCGATGCGCGCCGTGCCCAGCACGTCGCCCTTCTTGGCATCGCCGTCGAGAATCATCTTCAGCGTTTCGGGCCGCATCGAGACAAGACCTTCGGCGATTGCCGTGCGCGTCGTCTCCGCCTTGTCGCCGACATCGACCATATTGGCTTCGCCTTTCGCGCCAAGATGGGTGAGGGCGGCCGTCATCGTCAGGTCACCTTAGCGCGACGTGCGTCCGTCTGGACGCGCAAAGCACGCTCTAACACTTTGAATCTATGCATCGTGCTCTCCGAAAATCGATTCCGATTTTCGGGCCGATGCAATGGCGGGCGCATTGCCCGTCAAAAGCAGGCGCGTCGCAGTGGCCACGTCCTGTTGCCGCATCAGGCTCTCGCCGACGAGGAACGTACCGATGTCGCTCCGTTGCAGCCTGCGGCAGTCTTCGTGCGAGAAAATACCGCTCTCGCTGACCAGCAGGCGGTCTGCCGGCATCATCGTCGCGAGCCGCTCCGAGGTCTCGATGCTGGTTTCGAACGTCCGGAGATTGCGGTTGTTGATGCCGATCAGCCGCGATGACAGTTTCAGCGCGCGTTCCGTCTCAGCCTCGTCATGCACTTCGACCAGCGCGTCCATGCCGAGTTCGAACGCCGTCGTTTCGAGTTCCCTGGCCACGGCGTCATCGACGCTCGCCATGATGATCAGGATGGCGTCAGCGCCCCACGCACGGGCTTCGAATACCTGATAAGGCTCGAACAGAAAATCCTTGCGCAAAGCGGGCAATGTCACGGCGTTGCGCGCATCGGTGAGGAATTCAGGCGCACCCTGGAAGGACGGCGCGTCGGTCAGCACCGAAAGGCAGGCGGCGCCACCTTTCGCATAGGCCCTGGCCAGTGCCGGCGGATCGAAATCGGCACGGATCAGGCCCTTGGACGGGCTGGCCTTCTTGATCTCGGCGATCAGCGCGAAGCTGCCGGATTTGCGCCTGGCTTCAAGAGCCGAGAGAAAGCCGCGCGCTGCGTCGGTGTCCTTCGCCCGCGCCTTGACCTCGGCAAGCGGCACGCGCGCCTTCGCCGCGGCGATCTCGTCGCGCTTGTAGGCTTCGATCTTGCGCAGGATATCAGACACGGCTCTATCCGTTCGAAATCTCGACCAGCCGATCGAGCACTTTCAGCGCCCGGCCACTGTCGATGGCTTGCGCCGCCGTCGCCATGCCGTCGGCAAGCGTCGTCGCCTTGCCCGCCACCACCAGCCCCGCGCCGGCGTTCATCAGCACCGTATCACGAAAGGCGCCGGCAGCGCCGCCCAGCATGTCGCGCAGCGCCTGGGCGTTGTAGGCGGCATCGCCGCCGCGCAACTCGTCCTTGGTGTGCCGCTTCAGCCCAACCGCTTCCGGTGTCAGCGTAAAGGTTCGGATCTCGCCGCCGACCAGTTCGGCCACTTGGGTTTCACCGGTGGTGGTGATCTCGTCATAACCGTCGCCATGGGCGACCCAGGCGTGGTCGGCGCCCAGTGCCTTCAGCGTCTCGGCCACCGGCATGATCCATTCCGGCAAGAAGACGCCGACCATCTGCCGGCTCACACTGGCCGGATTAGAGAGCGGGCCAAGCAGGTTGAAGATGGTGCGGGTGCCGAGCTCGACGCGGATCGGACCGACATGCTTCATCGCCGGATGATGCGCCGGCGCGAACATGAAGCCGACGCCTGCATCGTGGATGCAGTGGCCGATCGTTTCCGGCGGGATATCGATCTTGACGCCGAGCGCGGTCAGCACGTCGGCGGCGCCGGTCTGCGAGGACAGTCCGCGATTGCCGTGCTTGGCCACCGGCACGCCGCAGGCGGCGATGACGAAGGCGGATGCGGTCGAGATGTTGACGCTGTGCGAATTGTCGCCGCCGGTGCCGACGATGTCGATCGCGCCAGCGGGCGCGTCGACGCGCAGCATCTTGGCGCGCATGGTGGCGACGGCGCCGGAAATCTCGCTCACCGTCTCGCCGCGCACGCGCAGCGCCATCAGGAAGCCGCCGATCTGGCCGGGCGTAGCGTCGCCCGACATGATGATGTCGAAGGCCTCGCGCGCTTCCTCGAAGGAAAGAGAATTGCCTGCGGCGACCTTGGCGATATGGGTCTTGAGCGCGCTCATCTGGTCAGGGCTTGGGCAACGGCGGTCTGGTCGATGCGAATGTCATATTGCGTCTGCAGCTGCGCCACCAGCTGGTCGAGCAGGTCATCGGACATGCCGGCGGTGAACGATTTCTGCGCCTCATCCGGCACCGAGCTGGCGTCGGCTCCGGCAGGCTCGAAGACTTCGGCGATCTTGAACAGGATCTGTCCGTCGCCGGTGGGCGAGGGGATCAATCCGGTCCCGCCTTGGCCTTCGCTGAACATCGCAGCCGCCCCTTCCTTGCCGAAATCGACGTCGTCCGCCTCGCGCTTGACGCCGCGCTTGGTCTGCTTCTCGAGCTTGAGCTCGCTCGCGATCACATCGAGCGTAGCGCCGGCATCGAGACGCTTTTCGAGTTCGCCCGCTTTTGCGGTGAGCCGCTTGGTCGTTTCCGCCGCCGTCCAGTCGGCCACCACCTTCTGGCGGACTTCATCCAGCGTGCGGTCGCGGGCCGGCGTGATCGACTCCACCTCGTAGAACACGAAGCCGTTGTCGGCGGTGGTGAGGTCGGGATTCTCGGTGCCGGGTTCGGCGTCGAACACCGCCTTAATGAGTTCCGGCGATTCCGGCAGGTCCTTGACGATGGTGCCGTCCGGCCTCAGGCCGGTGCGATCGATCGTGTCGATGGTGACGACCTTCAGCTTCAGTTTTTCAGCCGCTTCCTTGAGCGTGCTGCCCGAAGCGCGGATATCTTCGTAATTGTCATGCACGTCCAACAGAATGCGGCTTGCCTCGCCCAGCGCCAGATCCCTGCGGATATCGGCGGACACTTCGGCCAGCGGCTTCACCACTTCGGGCTTGATGTCGGTGACGCGCAGCAGCACCGGACCGAAGGCGCCCTGAACGACCGGACTGACTTCGTTGACATTGAGCGCAAACGCCGCATCCGCCACCGCCTTGTCGGCGATCTTGTCCTTGGACAGCGTGCCGAGCAGCGTGTCGGCTTGCGTCTTGCCCTCGGCGGCGACGATCTTGTCGAAGGTCGCGCCGGTCTTGAGTGAATCGAGCGCGGCCTTCGCGGCATCAGGCGTTTTGAACACGAGCTGTTCGATGGTGCGCGTTTCCGGCGTGGTGTAGCGCCCCTTGTTCTTGTTGTAGTCGTCGCTGACCTGTTGGTCGGTCACGGCGCTCAGATCCATGATGTCTTGCGGCTCGAGCCTGACATAGGAGAATTTGCGGTATTCGGGCGCCGCATAGGTCTTTTTGTTTTCCTCGAAATAAGCTGAAAGCGCAGTGTCGGATGGCGCTTCAATCGGCTCGACCAGCGATTTCGGCAAGGTCAGATAGTCAATGGTGCGGTCTTCGCCACGATAAAGCGCGACTGCCTTCAAGAAAGTATCCGGAGCCTTGAGGCCGTCCGAAACCGCCTCGACGATCTGCTGGCGCACAGCCACCTGGGCGCGATTCCTCAGATAGTCTTCCGGCCGCATGCCGACCTGTTGCAGTATGTATTCGAAAGTCCTTCTGTCGAAGGTGCCGCCGGGACCCTTGAAGGCCGGGTCTTCATGCGTGAGTTGGGCCAGCCGGTCCTTGGACAGCCCTAGTCCGATCTTGCGGGCCTGCTCATCGAGAACGGCGCCCGACACGAGTTGCGCCAGCACCTGGTTGTCGAGGCCGAGCGCCGTCGCCTGCTCGCGGCTGATGCGCTGGCCGAATTGCTGCGACATCACGCTGATCTGGCGATCATAGGCGAGGCGATACTCGTTGATCGACACTTTGGTGCCTCCGGCCGTGACAACTGCATCGTGGCCTGCAAAACCACCGACCAGCTGCCCGGAAATGCCCCAGACGGCGAAGCTCAACACCAACAATATCAGCAGTGCCTTCGCGACCCAGGTCCCCGCCGCGCTTCTCAAGATACTAAGCATGGTCACTTCCGATTTTTGCGCATTTTCGCATGCGCCGAGTCTGAAACAAGCGCAATAGCGTCCTTCCGGCCCACTGTCGATTGCTTTGTGGGCTGAGTTTGGTAGTGAGGACGCAGCCGAATATCGCCCGGAGGAACAAATCCCATGACGCCAGGAATCCGCCCGCTGGTCGCAGGCAACTGGAAAATGAACGGCACCAGCGCCTCGCTCAACGAACTCAGGATGATCGGCAACGGCTTTATGAGCGGGCTCGACGCGGAAACCGAAGCGCTGGTCTGCGTTCCGGCGACGCTGCTGGCGCATGCCGCAGAGATTTTGTCGCGCACGCCGGTCCGGGCCGGGGGCGAGGATTGCCACACCAAGGAGAGCGGCGCCCATACCGGCTGTATTTCGGCCGAGATGCTGAAAGACGCGGGCGCCAGCCACGTCATCGTCGGCCATTCCGAACGCCGCGCCGATCACAATGAGGACGACGCCATTGTACAGGCCAAGGCGTCCGCCGCGTGGCGAGCCGGACTGGTAGCCATCATCTGCATCGGTGAGACGAGAGCCGAACGCGAGGCAGGCGCGACGCTCGACGTGCTGTCGCGCCAGGTCGCCGGCTCGGTGCCGCCCGACGCCACGGCGTCGAATACCGTCATCGCCTACGAGCCGGTATGGGCGATCGGCACGGGACTGACGCCGACCGCCGCCGACGTTGCTGAGGCGCATGTGCATATTCGCGAAAAACTGTCGGAAAAGCTTGGCAGCGCGGCGGCGAAGATGCGCATCCTCTATGGCGGCTCGGTCAAGCCGTCGAACGCGGTCGAACTGCTCGGCGTGAAAAATGTCGATGGCGCGCTGGTCGGCGGCGCCAGTCTGAAGGCGGCGGACTTTCTCGGCATCGCCGAAGCCTATCGAAATATCTCGTAGCATCGAAAGGCTGTCGGACGCTTCGGATAGGCTGTGCCGCAGCGGAAATCGTTGCAAAGGGCGCATCGCTTCCCATATTCCGGCCACGGGCTTGGAAATGCCGTCAAAGCATTGTATTGAGCCGCCTCCAAATCACCGGCCGTATCCGCGGCCGCGCAAGGCTTTGCCAGGGTAAACTATGGAAACCGTACTGATCGTCGTCCACCTCATGGTCGTGCTCGCTCTTGTCGGCGTGGTGCTGCTGCAGCGCTCCGAAGGCGGCGGCCTCGGCATCGGCGGCGGATCGGGCTTCATGACCGCGCGCGGCGCGGCCAACGCGCTGACGCGGGCGACGGCGATCCTGGCGGCGGCTTTCTTCGCCACCTCGCTGACATTGTCGATCGTCGCCCGTTACGGCGAAAAGCCGATCGACATTCTCGATCGTGTGCCTGCGACTAACGGTGCGGGCGGCGTGCTCAACCAGTTGCCTGGCACCACGGCGCCGACACCACCTTCCGGCAATACGGCGCCAACGCCGCCTACCGGCAATACGGCGCCAACGCCGCCTTCCGGAAGTGATGCCGCAGCCCCGGCGCCGGCTGCGCCGCCTGCGGCGGGTTCGACCACGCCGCCGGCCACAAACGGCGTCACCCTGCCAGTAACGCCGCAGGTTCCAAACCAGTAATCAGCAGACGTTCGGCGCCGCGATCTGTTGTTGTTTGAACACAGTCGCGGCAAATGCCGCACGATCGCGAGGATTCGACCGGGCACGGCACGACAGGGCGCTTGAGGCGTCTCCGATTAATCGACTATAGATTGCGCGCGGCACTTTCGGGGTCCTTGGGGGACGCCGGGCGACGCCGTGGGCAACAAGCATTGAACGATCGGATCTTCGCCATGCAGCTTCGCAGCTTCATTTTAGCCGGCCTTTGTGCCGTGCTCAGCCTTGGTGCGCCCGCTTACGCGGCCATGCCGGCGGGTAATTCGGCTCCTAAAGCCGCAGTAACAACTGACGTTGTCAACGTCGCTGCCAAAAGCGATACGGCGCAGCTTAGGCTGCTCAAGAAGAAGAAAAACCCGACCGCGGACGATCTTGCCCAAATCAGCAAGATCGAAGCCAAGATCGCGGCCGACAAGGAGGCCGCTCGAGCCAAGGCGCTCGAGGCCACGAAGCTGGCGATGCGCGAGGCGGCCAAAGCCAAGGCCGACGCGGAACGGCAAGCGTTTCTTGCCAAGAAGGGGCTTGCCAAGAAGGATACGTCCGCTGCCCGGCTGGCTAAGAAGACGACCATCAAGTTCATCGAACCGGTTCAACCCATCGCACCGATCCAGTCGGCCGAGCCAGTTTCCGCCGAGGCCATGAATGTCGCATTGACCGGCAACAACGGGGAATTGCGCAGCGAGCCGGTTGGACAGAAGCCGCAGAGCGTCGGGCTGTTCGCAGGCCTGTTCGGCGGCACGTCCTCGTCGATGTCGCTGCTCCCCGAGACCCGCGCTCTCGATGCCGCACTCGCCAGGAAGGAAGCCAAGAAGCAGTTCAAGGTGAAGCCGGAGTTCGTTCCGCAAGAGGTCGAGTTCACCGGCTACAGCCCCGGTACCATCGTCATCGATACCAGCGCGCGTCGCCTCTACCTCGTCGAATCTTCATGGACCGCCCGCCGTTATGCGATTGCGGTCGGTCGCGACGGCCTGCAGTTCAAGGGCACGGTCGCCGTCGGCGACAAGCAGGAGTGGCCGCGCTGGATCCCGACGCTCGAGATGCAGAAGCGCGAGCCGAAGAATTACGGCCGGTACAAGGACGGCATGCCCGGCGGCGGCGAAAATCCGCTCGGCGCGCGCGCCATCTATCTCTACGAGGGCAAGAAGGACACACATCTGCGCATTCACGGCACCATCGCGCCGCAGTCGATCGGAACGAGCGCCTCCAACGGCTGCTTCCGCATGATCAACGAGCACGTGATGGACCTCTACCGCCGGGTGAAAGTAGGCACCAAGGTCGTCATCATCTGACGCCTTAACGGGTCATCCCAAAAGGGCCGGGTCTCGCCGGCCCTTTTGTTTTGGTTCACGCACCACCAGAGCGCCTTCTTGGGAAAAAGCCTTCGCGGTGGTTTTTTCTCTGGCGGAATCAATTCGGCCGCGTTAAGCGATGACTCCCATGGCGCGATATGTATTCATCACAGGCGGCGTGGTTTCCTCACTTGGAAAAGGCATCGCTGCAGCGGCCCTAGGGGCTCTCTTGCAGGCGCGAGGCTATCGCGCACGCATCAAAAAGCTCGATCCCTATCTCAACGTCGATCCCGGCACGATGTCGCCATACCAGCATGGCGAGGTCTTCGTGACCGACGACGGCGCCGAGACCGATCTCGACCTTGGCCACTATGAGCGGTTCACCGGCCGCTCGGCCAACCAGCAGGACAATATCACCACAGGCCGCATCTACAAGAACATCATCGAGCGGGAGCGGCGCGGCGACTATCTTGGCGCCACCGTGCAAGTGATTCCGCACGTCACCGACGAGATCAAGAATTTCATTCTCAACGGCAACGACGACTATGACTTCGTCCTGTGCGAGATCGGCGGCACCGTCGGCGACATCGAGGCGATGCCGTTCCTGGAGGCGATCCGCCAGCTCGGCAACGACCTGCCGCGCAACAACGCCGTCTACGTGCACCTGACGCTTATGCCCTACATTCCAACGGCGGGCGAATTGAAGACCAAGCCGACCCAGCATTCGGTCAAGGAATTGCGCGGCATCGGCATCGCACCCGATATTCTGCTGGTCCGCGCCGACCGCCCCATCCCCAGGGAAGAGCGCCGCAAACTGTCGCTGTTCTGCAATGTCCGCGAGAGCGCGGTCATCCAGGCGCTCGACGTGCCGCACATCTACGACGTGCCGATGGCCTATCACAATGAAGGGCTGGATTCGGAAGTGCTGGCCGCCTTCGGCATCGATCCGGCGCCGAAGCCGCGCATGGAGCCCTGGCAAGCGGTGTCCAACCGCATTCACAATCCGGAAGGCGAGGTGACCATCGCCGTCGTCGGCAAGTATACCGGCCTCAAGGACGCGTACAAATCGCTGATCGAGGCGCTGTCGCATGGCGGCCTCGCCAACCACGTCAAGGTCAAGCTCGACTGGATCGAGAGCGAGATATTCGAGAAGGAAGATCCGGCGCCGTGGCTGGAAAAGGTCCACGGCATTCTGGTCCCCGGCGGTTTTGGCGAGCGCGGAGCGGAAGGCAAGATCCTGGCAGCGAAGTTCGCCCGCGAGCGAAAAGTGCCGTATTTCGGCATCTGCTTCGGCATGCAGATGGCCTGCATCGAGGCCGCGCGTTCGCTGGCCGGCGTCGAGAATGCCTCGTCGACCGAGTTCGGCCCGACCGAGGAACCGGTCGTCGGCCTGATGACCGAATGGCTGAAAGGCAACATGCTGGAGAAGCGCAGGGAAACCGGCGACCTCGGCGGCACGATGCGGCTCGGTGCCTATCAGGCGGACCTCGCCAAGGGCTCGAAAATCGCCGACATCTACGGTGACACGCAGATTTCCGAGCGCCACCGCCACCGCTATGAGGTCAATGTCGACTACAAGGAGCGGCTCGAGGATTGCGGCCTGGTCTTTGCCGGCATGTCGCCGGACGGCGTGCTGCCGGAAACGGTCGAATACCCCGACCATCCCTGGTTCATCGGCGTGCAGTATCATCCCGAACTGAAAAGCCGGCCGCTCGACCCGCACCCGCTGTTTGCCAGCTTCATCGAAGCGGCGGTGGAGCAGAGCCGCTTGGTCTAAGCCGATAGGTTACCATGCAAACCTACGTCGCTCTGCTTTACAGCATCGTCCTGGGCGAGGGGGGGCGTGTCGTCATGTCCGATCTCAGGGCCATGACGGAAGGCCTGGGGCTGAACAACCCGCGCACGCTGGTGGCGACCGGCAATCTGGTCTTCGAGACGAAAGAGACAGAAATTGCCGCGCTGGAGCGCCGATTGGAGACGGCGTTCCAAAAGACCTGCGGCCGCCATGTCGACATCATCGTGCGCCGCGCGGATGACTGGTTGAGGCTTGCGGCCGGCAATCCGTTTCCCGCCGAATCGGCTGCCGCCGCGGATCAGGTAGCGGTGCGTGTGATGCGCAAGCCCGTTCCCGCTGAGGCCGTCGCGGCGCTGGAGGCCTATGTCGGCAAGGATGAGCGGATGCAGGCGGTCGGCGGCGACATCTGGATCGCATTTTCCCGCGAGACGCCAAGTTCGCGGTTGCTTGCAGCGGCAAGCCATAAACGGCTCGGGGTCGGCACCTCGCGCAACTGGAATACAGTGCGCAGGCTGGCCGAGATGGTCGGTGAATAGGGCCACAAGCAAGGGGAGAAGGGGGAAATTATGTCATGCCTTCGCCGCTCCGGCTCCGGCGGAACGCGCCATTTTCCCTGTAAAGAGCCTCGACGCGAGGGAACCGGCAACCGATTGATTTGCCGGCTTAGGCCTTATAGGCATTCGATGAAATTCGCGCTTATCGGCGGTCAACGGTTCGCCACATGGTTGTCACGTTTGGTGATTCGATTTCGGCCGAGTGATGTGAAAGACTTCGTTTTAGCCGGGCCCCTTTTTTAGCCTCGGGCTCTGTTTGCCGGAAACCAAATGGCCAGCCGTAAGTTTAAAGGTTCGATCAAGCACATAGCGATCGACCGGGAGGAAACGATGGATCGCCTGCAATTCTTTACGCCTGTGCGGATTTCGCGCGGGCAGGAAAGCCCTGCCGAAGAAATTTATAGCGTAGCGGAAGCGATGGGGTTCTTGCGTAAATGGCCGACAGGCCGACGTGGGCCAGTCTACCAGTGCGCAGTGAATTGCTGCTCCGCTGCTTTGGCGGGCCGGATGTCGGCAGAGGAAGCAAGGAAGGCTTTTGCCGGCTTCGCCCGCATCACGCGCCTGCTCGACGACGACATGGCACTGCCGATGGGCGGCGAAAATACTGATAACGTGCATGCGCTGAGGCGATGAACGTTTATTTTTGCGCCCTGCCGCGTGGGTCCGATCTACCAAAGGCGCGGTGAATTGCTGCTTCGCGGCATGGCGGGCTCGGCGGCTCACGGGCCTGCTTCGAGGAAAGCCCGGGCAAACCCGGGTTGCGCTGCTTCTATCGTTCCATCGGGCAGCTTTAAAAGCCGGTCGATTGCGATGCCATAGAGCCGCAGCCGGTCGTCGAGCAGCCGCGCCGCTTCGTCGATATTTCCCTGCTCGGCTTTCAGTAAGGCGCGGTGCATCACATCCCGAAAGATCAGCCGCAGCTGCATAAACATTTCGGCAAAAGCTTCCGGGTCGGGCACGTCAAAGATGCCTTCCTCGCTTCCTTTCCTGAGCAGATCGGTGATTATCGGCATGGCCAATTCCCTGGCCGCCTGGTCGACCCGATGGAAGAGGGCAAGATTCTCGGGCCGGAACAGGACGAAAAATGTCTTGCGCAATTGCGGGGCAAGCTCGACGTTCAGCCGCCGCGAGCCGGCAAAGAGCGCATTGAGCCGGCCAAGCCCATCGAGTGACGGATCGTTGAGCACGGGCTGCAACTCGGTGAAGCTGTCGCGGGCGAGACGTGTGGCGAGCGCCTCCAGCAGGGCCTCTTTTGATGCGAAATAGTGGTAGAACGCGCCCTTCGACAGGCCGGCCTCGCGGATGATGTCGTTCACAGTCGTGTTGTCGTAGCCATGCTCGAAGAAAAGCCGCTGGGCGCAGTCGAGGAGCTCGGCGGATCGTATCTCCGGCGGCTTTATCACTCGGGGCAAAATCGATCCTCACAAAGTGCAGGTGGAGCAAGAGGAGCACGAACCGGTTCTTAATGCAACTTTTATAGACCGACGGTCGGTCTGGTGCTATATCTGTCCACTGCTCGACGTTCGGATTCGATCATGGAGGGAGAGTTTCTTGCGACGGATACGCTCGACTGTCGGCATTGTTCTTGTCGCGACTGCGGCTGCTTTCGGGGCTTGGTATCTGTGGCAACCGGCCAAGGTTTCGGTCGTGACGCCACAACGCGGCGACGCGGCGGAAATCGTTTACGCGAGCGGCTCCGTCGAGCCGCGAACCTGGGCCAAGGTGACTCCCGTGGTCCGCGAGAGGATCGTTGAGCAATGTAATTGCGAGGGGTCGAGGGTTGCACAAGGCGACGTGCTCGCCAAGCTCGACGACAGCGAGGCCCGGGCCGTGCTTGGCGAGCTCGAAGCGCGTCAAGCGCTTGCCCAGGAAGAGCTCCGGCGGCTGACGGTGCTTGCCGAAAGGCGTGCTGCGAGCCAGCAGGCGCTCGATCGTGCGCAGAGCGAGCTCGGCCAGATCGAGGCGCTGGTTGCCGGACAGAAAGCGCGACTCGACACCTACGTCTTACGAGCGCCGAGCGCCGGTGTCGTGCTCAGGCAGGACGGCGAGGTGGGTGAGGTCGCCGAGCTCGGCACGGTGTTATTCTGGGTCGGCGAGCCGAAGCCGCTCCTGGTGGTCGCCGAGGTCAACGAGGAGGATATCCCCCGGGTCGAGGTCGGCCAGCGCGCGCTGCTTAAATCGGATGCGTTCCTTAGGCAGAACCTGGAAGCGGTGGTCGACAGCATCACGCCCAAGGGCGATCCGGTGACGAAGACCTATCGCGTCCGTTTCCGCCTGCCGGACGATACGCCGCTTGGTATAGGCATGTCGACCGACGTGAACATCGTCATCCGCGTTTCGAAAAATGCGCTGTTGATCCCGCCCGCTGCGATGGATGGGAACAAGCTGTTCATAGTCGAAGGCGACAAGGCCCGGCGCCGTGAAATCCGAACCGGCATTCGCGGCACCAATGGCATCGAGGTTCTGTCAGGTGTCGACGAGAAGGCTCGCGTCATCTCGCCCTACCCCGCCGACCTGGCCGACGGGGGGCGCGTAAGCATCACCGCCGCCCAGGAGAGATAAAGCAACGATGCCTCTCATCTTCGACATCGCCATCACGCATATTGCCGGCCGCGGTCGCCAGACGCTGGTTGCCGTGATCGGCGTTGCGGTCGGTGTCGGATTCTCCATCGCCATGGCGGCGCTGATGCAGGGCGGGCAGGACGATTTCGTCAGGCAGCTCGTCGATACGATGCCGCATGTCGACATCACCGACGAGCAGCGCACCGCCCGCCGTCAGCCAGCCGAAAATGCCTTCGCGACAGTCGCGATCTCCGGGCTCAGGCCGCGCGACGATCGCCGCGGCATCATCAATCCGACCGCCGCGACCTCCTGGCTCGAGAGCTGGATTCCCGGCCGGTTCGCGGCAAGCCTCAAAACGCAGGGGGTGATCCGCTATTCCAGCCGCGAAGTGGGCGCGGCGATCATTGGGATCGAACCGGAGCGCGAGTCCGGCGTGTCGCCGATCGTCGGAGACTTCGTCGAAGGCAGCTTTTCGGCACTTGCCGCGGGCGGCAACAACGTGCTCATCGGCGACACGATGGCGAGCCGGCTCGGCGCCGGGTTCGGCGACTCGATAACGGCGGTCTCCTCCGAGGGGCTGACGCGCAACTTCAAGATCGCTGGCCTGTTCCACACCGGCACCACCGCGCGCGACGAAGGTGAGGCCTATGTACTGCTGAAGAACGCGCAGATCCTCTCCGCGCGTCCAAACGCAATCAACGAGATCCGCATCAAGCTCGACGATCCCAACCGCGCTCCGGCGGTGGCGCAGCGTGCCGAGGCCGAACTGGGCTACAAGGCCGTAGCGTGGCAGGAGGCGAATGAATCGATCCTCGAAGCGCTCGTCGTGCGCAACGTCATCATGTACACCGTCGTCGGCGCGATCATGCTGGTCGCTGGCTTCGGCATCTACAACATCATCTCGACCATCACGCACGAGAAGGCGCGCGACATCGCCATCATGAAGTCGCTTGGCTTTCCGGAGTCCGACATGCGCCGGCTCTTTCTGCTGGAAGGCGTGGCGATCGGCGCGGCCGGGTCCGTGCTCGGCGGGCTGTTCGGCGTTTCCATGACCTATGCACTGTCGCTTGTGCGTTTCGAGATCGCCGCGACCGGCCAGGAGATGACCCGGCTGCCGATCGCCTGGAGCTTGATGCACTACGTCATTGCGTCGGCTTTCGCGCTAGGCTCGGCGGCAGTGGCCGGCTACCTGCCGGCGCGCCGCGCGGCGCGCCTGAACCCCGTCGAGATCATCAGAGGCGCGTCATGAGCGCACTCATCGAGACCGAGAAACTGACGCGCGTGCTGCCCGAGACCGTTCCCGTCACGCTGGTCAAGGACATCACGCTCGCGATCAACGAGAGAGAATTCGTCGCCGTCACCGGTCCCTCCGGGTCCGGCAAATCCTCATTGCTCTATCTGCTCGGGCTGCTGGACCGGCCGACTGCCGGGAGGTTGAGAATAGGCGGCCGCGACACCGAGCCGATGAATGAAAGGGAGCGCGCGCGGACCAGGCTTTCGATGCTGGGCTTCGTGTTCCAGTTTCATTTTCTGCTGCCGGAGTTCACGGCGCGCGAAAATGTCGAAATCCCAATGCGCAAATTGGGCCGCCTGGCGCGGCCTCAGATGCGCGAACGGGCCGGGGAGCTGCTTTCATCCCTGGGGCTCGGCGAACATCTCGAGAAGCGGCCCGACCAGCTCTCGGGCGGCCAGCGTCAGCGCGTCGCGGTGGCGCGCTCGCTCGCCAATGACCCGCCGCTTATCCTCGCCGATGAGCCGACGGGGAGCCTCGACAGCAAGAGCTCCGAGCAGGTCTTCGCAATCCTGGAGAATCTTGTGCGCGAGCGCGGCAAGACCGTCGTAGCGGTTACGCATGATCTCGACATGGCTGCGCGCATGGATCGCCGCATTCACATCGTGGACGGGAAGATCGGCTGATGAGCTTCTCCAGTGGGCCGAGGCGATGGGCAGGGCGCGTTAATCCGATCGAGGTCACCTTGGCGCCTTCCTTATGGGGTTTCTCAAGCACGTCTGGCGCTTGCAGTCGATATACGAACCGTTAACTTAACTCAGAACGTCGAACTGGCGCAGTATTCAGGAGAACTGGTACATGACGCAGCGGCAGCGAATGCTCGTCACGACACTGCCTTTCTTGGCCGCTCGAACATGGGAATCACATTGTTGTTCGATGGCCGCTCGCCGTTGCCCGTCACCCGGTCGAGGTCGCCGCGCTTGCGAAGGCGGGCCGCGTCCAGAAGCATGCTGCCGGCCCATCGATAGACGTTGTTGTCGCGGACCATCTCGCGCATGGGCCGCATACGCTCGCGCTGTTCCTCCGGCGTCATGGTCAGCGCCTGCAGCAGCGCTTCGCTCGTCATGGCGGTATCGTAGGGATTGACGATCAATGCCTCCAGAAGTTCGCGCGAAGCGCCGGCAAAGGTGCTGAGCAACAACACGCCCTGTTCGTCGTCGCGCGCCGCGACGAATTCCTTGGCCACCAAGTTCATGCCGTCATGCAGGCTGGTGACCATGCATATGTCGGCGGCGCGATAGAATTCGTAGACCTGTTCCTGCGGGTGATGTTTGTCTACCATTAGGACAGGACTGTAATCCTCGCTGCCGTAGCGCTGGTTGAGCTCTTCGACGTAGCGGCGGCATTCATCGTGGAGTTGCCTGTAAGCCGGGAGTGTGCCGCGGCTGGGTGCTGCGATCTGTAGGAGAACCAGTTTCCCGACCCATTCGGGATGTCTCGTGAACAATTCTTCCAGCGCCCGGAAACGGTCGAGAATGCCCTTCGTGTAGTCGAGACGCTCGACGCCGACGCACAGTTTGACATCCTCTTTCAGTCCGAACCTCTCGCGCAGGCGGGCGCGGCATTCGTCGACATCAGGCAGTTTCGCCAAAAGTTCGGCCGGCCATTCTATGGAGATGGGATAGGCGTGCACCAGCGTCGTCTGTCCGCCGTAGGAGATCGCCGCATCGGCCCGCTCTATACGGCTTTCCAGAAAGCGATCGACGCTTTCGGCGAAATTGTTGGCATGGAACTGGGTATGGAAGCCGATGATGGAGCTGCCGAGCAAGCCCTCCAGGATCCGTTCACGCCATGGACAGATGCTGTACACTTCCGAGTTGGGCCATGGGATATGCCAGAAAGTGATGACGATCGCCTCGGGCAGGCGCTCTCGGATCATGCGCGGCAAGAGCGCGAAGTGATAGTCCTGGACCAGCACGATCGGCCGCTCGTTGCGCGCTTCGGCAACCACAGTATCGGCGAACTTCCGGTTGACGGCCTCATAGGCCTCCCAATCCGACGCACGGAAAATCGGGCGGGTGAAGGCGATATGGCAAAGCGGCCACAGACCTTCATTGGCGAAGCCCAGATAATAGCCCTGGTATTCTTCCTCCGTCAGCCAGACCCTGCGCAGCGCGTAGGACGGATTGCCAGGCGGCACCTCAATCCGGTCGTTCTTGTCGACCGTGAGGCGGTCCGCTGTTCCGCCGCCATAGGCGATCCAGGTGCCGGCACAGGCGCGGGTGATCGGCTCGAGCGCCGAAACCAGCCCGCTGGCCGGGACCAATAGCTCGACGCTATCATCCTTGATGTTGTGGATATAGGGCTCGCGGTTGGATACCACGATCACCTGCGTCTCCGGCAGATCGTCCGCCAGGATCTTGCGCAAGGTGTCGGGCGACCATGTGATCAGTGCGGCATCGGCCGAGTGGCCGTTCTTTTCAAACTCCCGCAGCACTTTGCGAGCCGCTTCCGAAGCCACGTCCTCGCCTGCGGCGTATGCGACCGCTGGTGTGTGGCTGTGGCGCCGTTGGAATACCGAGAACAACACGGCAACAGCGGAAAGGCCGAGGCTTGCAAGGATCAGAATCCAGAGTACCTCTATGCCATAGTCTGACATTGGAACAACGATTTTCCTCCGGTTGGTGGCCGTTTTTCTTTTTTCAAAGCCGGCCACTGGTGACAGGCCGCTGTGCGCCGGCATGATTTTGCAACGCACGGATGGGGCCATCGGTTCCGGTAGTTTAAGCGCGGCGGTCAATTCGATGCGTAAAGCCAAACTAGGTCCGCACGATGAGCGGCACTAACCCCTCATGTCGGTCGGCGAGAAAGGCGACGACCCTGTCGCCGACGCGCTGAAATGTCAGATCCACCGCCCTTGCGCCAACGCCCAGATGCCTCAGCGTGAGCATGTCGATACCAATCGGCAGCCTGGGCCGGGTCACGTGGATTTCGCCCTCCCAGCCGTGGATCTCCAAGCCGAGGCAGGCCTGCATCAGCATGAAGGCAGACCCGGCCGACCACGCCTGCGGCAAGCAGGCGACGGGGTAGGCGATCGGCGCTTCGCCCGGCGCGCGGGTAAAACCGCAGAACAGTTCGGGCAACCGCATGTTGAAATGGACCGCCGATTCGAAGGTACTGCTCATCAGCCGGACCACGCTTTCACGCTCGCCAAAGCGTGCCAGACCGGCGCCGCACATGGCGGTGTCATGCGGCCAGATCGATCCGTTGTGGTATGACATCGGGTTGAAGAACACAGCATCGTCGGCGACCGTCCTCAGCCCCCAGCCCGAATGGAAGGACGCCGAAAGCAGCTGGTCGGCGACCATCTGCGCCCGCGTCGGCTCGGGGAGCCCGACATAGAGAAGATGCCCGACATTAGACGTCCGCACCTTGCAGGGCTCGCTGGCGCCATCAATCGCCAAGGCATAGAAGCCGAGATCGTCCAGCCAGAAATGGCGTTCCACAGCGGCGCGCATTGCCTCGGCTTGGCTGTCCCAATGATCGGCCCTGTCGTCCCTCGCCGCGGCGACGGGCGAGCGCCGCCAGCCCCCGGAACGCGGCAAAGACATAGCCTTGCACCTCCACCAGGGCGATCGGTCCCTTGGGGATTCGGCCATCTGCATGGAAGACCGAATCGATACTGTCCTTCCATCCCTGGTTGGTGAGGCCGGACTCGGCAGCACGCTGATAGGTGACGAAGCCGGTCGGCCGGCTTGCCTCCTCGGTCCATTCAGCCGCGGCGCAGAGCGACGGCCACAGGCTGTCGACGAACGCCATGTCACCGGTACGGTCCGCATAGGCGCAGGCGAGATGGATGTAGAGCGGCGTCGTGTCGACACCGCCATAGTAGCGGCCGAAGGGGAGCTCCCGCAGCGCCGCCATTTCGCCTTTGCGGGTCTCGTGCATGATCTTACCCGGCTGCGAATCGCTGAACGGCGATGTCTCTGTCGCCTGGTGCTGGGCAAGGAAGGCCAGCACGCCTCGCGCCAAGCCCGGGTTGAGCCACAGCATCTGCAACGCGGAGATCACGCCGTCGCGGCCGAATGCCGTCGAAAACCAGGGGATGCCCGCATAGGGGTAGGGTCCGGTCGTAAGCTCGGTGGTCAGCAGCGCCACATCCGCGCGAGCGCGCGCGACCCAATCGTTGAAGACGCGCCCGGAACTGTGCACCGTGGCACCATGGCGGCGCTTAATCCGCATGCCGAAGCGAGCCCGGGCCGCGGCGGCGCGGAAGCGATCGCGGTTCGGCGTTTCCGCGACCTCGGGACCGACCTCGACATACAGCGCCTTGCTGCTGCGCCTCGTCACGGCAATCAGGAAATCCGCACGGTCGGCCGTCAGATGGTCCGGCGCCTGCGAGAACGATATCGCCGACATCCGCGCCAGCCCGTCCAACCCGTCGTAGCGAAGCAGGACGGAGGTCGCATCGGTCTCGGCAGCATGGGCCATACCGCGCTTCAGCCTTGTCGAGCCGCGCACTTCGAACATGTCGCGGAAGTCGGCTGCAAAATGCAGCGAAACGCGGATGGTGGAGTGTTCCTGACTGTAATTGGAAAGGGTGATGCGTTCAAACAGCCGGTCCTGCCAAAGCAGCCTGACGCGTTCGATATGGATCGCGCCCTGCGGAATGTCCCGGCAGCGGACGCTCTGCATCGGCAGATTGGTCAGGTTGGAGGTGAAGAGCACATTGTCCTGGCTGAGCGACGCACCGAGCAGCGATGTCTGCCGGCCGCCGACGGTCAGCCGGAATTCGGAAAGCACTCGCGTGTCGTCACGGAAGAAACCATCGCCGGCGCCGCGGATATCGCCGTAGGCGTCGGCCACGGCGAAGCAATCGCCTTGCTTGAGGGCGAACAGCCGATGCGGCTCTCGAGGTGCGGTGGCGTCCAGGGACGCAAGTGCTACGGCGGGATCAAGCTTGCGCTCGTCGAGTTGGGCCATTCGCTACATATCTCTCTCGTTTCGCCCCCCGAGGTAATGCCGCTCACGACCGCTCTTGCTTCGGCCGACGCACCAATCAGGCGCGCGTAGGCGGAAACGTAGTCGCGGGTCATTCTTTTGGCGGAAAACCGCCTCTCGAAGACAGCTCGAACCTTCCGCCTGTCGAGCCGCAGTATGCCCGGCACCGATGCGACCGCGCCCTCCATGGAATTCACGATAAAACCGGTTATGCCTTGATCGACGATTTCCGGCATGGCGCCGGAATTCCAGGCGATCACCGGCGTGCCGCAGGCCATCGCTTCTATGACGGCAAGACCGAACGGCTCGGGCCAGTCGATCGGGAATACGAGGCCGGCCGCCTTGCCGAGGAATTCCGCCTTCTTGTCCTCCTCGATCTCGCCGACATAGTCGACACGGTCACCGTCGACCAGCGGCTCGATCATCTCTCGGAAATAGGCCCGGTCGTCGTCGCCGATCTTTGCCGCAAGCTTCAGTTTCAGCCCCGAGCGCAGCGCGATCTCGATGGCACGATCCGGACGCTTATCGCGCGACATCCGGCCAAGGAAGGCGAGGTAGGGCTCCCCTGGGCTCGTCTCGAAAACCGGTTTGTAGAGTTCGATAGGCAGCCCGTGGTGGATCGTCGTCAGCCAGTTGGCGTTGGCGAGCCCCGTTCTTTGGCTACGGGAAACGGAGATCATCGGAAAGCGCGGAAAACGGTCATAGGCCGGCGCCAGATCGACATAGTCGAGCCTGCCATGCGGCGTCGTCACCGTCCGCTCGGGCATGTGCTCGAAAAATGAAAAATGCAGGAAATGGCTGAGGTGAAAATGAATGATATCAAATTCTTGAGATCGTTTCCTCACCTCGGAAAGCATCGAAAGGTGGGCGGCTGTCTCGGATTTCAGTGGGCGTGGGTCAAGACGCAGCGCACGCTGGCGACACGGCACCAATTTTGCCGACGTTTTTGTATCGCCACTGGCGAACAAGGTTACGTCATGGCCAAGCTCGACCAATTCTTCGGTCAGATAGGAGACAATGCGCTCCGTACCTCCATAGAGCCGAGGCGGTACGGATTCATGGAGCGGCGCCACATGGGCTATTCTCATAGTCTGGCATTTCCCTCAAAGATCATCGCTAAAGTCGAAATGCATCACCCCCCCGAACGTTCCCGCCAAGGCAGGAAGTCGGGCGATGACTGGCGATTCACTCAGCCGACCCGTTGCTATTTAGCAAGGGTGGGCGTTTTTGCCGGGAACCAATTGGCTGGCCGTGAATTTAATTAGGTTCGATCGAACGCATCGCGATCGACCGGGAGGAAACGATGAATCGCCTGCAGTTCTTTACGCCGGTGCGAATTTCGTGCGGGCAGGGGAAACCTGTCGAAGAAATCGACAGTGTCAACGAAGCGATGACGTTTTTGCGCCATTGGCCGAAAGGGCGGCGCGGCCCGGTGTATCAATGCGCGCTGAACTGCTGCGCTGCGGCTCTTGCGGGCCAGATGTCTGCCGAGGAAGCAAGAAAGGCTTTTACGGGCTTTGCCCGGATCACCCGGCTGCTGGATGACGACATGGCGCTGCCGATGGGCGGCGAAAAGATGGACAGCGTATACGCGCCGAGGCGATAGACGTCGCGACTGCTGAGGTTGGCCTCGGCTTGTCGGAGCCAGGCTTAGCTGAGCAAGCCGGTGCCCCGAACCGTGCAACGCGACGCGCAATCTGCAGGGCCGATGCCCGGGCGCCTGGATCCAAGCCGGCCCTTATGGCAAGACCGAAATGCGCCCGAGAAGAGCCACCAGTTCCGCCTGACGTCTCGTTTCGGTCTTGGCGAACAGCGAGGCAAGCTGGGAGCGGATCGTGGTGCGGCTGAGGCGCCAACTGCGGGCTATCTCCAACGGCGCATCGCCCTGAGCCAAGCGCAGCGCAAGGTGCGTTTCCGCGCTCGTCAAGCCAAACATCCTTTGCAGTGTCTGAGGATTTGGCCCCGACCTGTTCTCACGGTCCAGCAATGCCACAATGCTCGTTCCGTCAGGAGCGATAAGGCCGTTCTCTTTCAGTACCACCGGCCTGTCGCCTCTGCTGCGGATCACCACCCAAGACAGGGAGCCCGGCAGGAAATGGGCCGGAACATTCGCGATCAGCCGTTTTAGGGCTACCGAAAGCTCGCTGGCTGTATCAGCCGGCTCCCCCTGGCGCTCCAGCGTGGTTTGAGCGGCGGCATTCCATTCGATGACTTTTCTTTCGCGGTTCAGTACGAGATAGCCACAGCCGATGCGATCAAGCATCCCCGTGACGGATTCCAGGCTGCGTCTCCGCGGTTCGTCGGCCCCTGCGTCCGGTCGGTCAGATGCACCAATCGAATGATAAGCATATGACGGCCGCATCATCTGGGCGCCAGGGTTATACTTGGCTCCTATTGTAACGTTCCGTTTTCCCGCAACCGCATCACTGTGTCTCTCGATCATAGCCATTTTTAACCTCCCCAAAGGTTCGTCAGCCCGTAGTAAATCGTTCGTGATTTACGAACAGTCTTCTTGCGTGGGGCTCGTGAAAAAACGGGCCCTACTACCTTGAAATTCGATATATTCTGAGGAGTTATGACCAAGTCATGCTCCCCCCACGAGATAAAATGCGCGCTGTGATAGTGGTATGGCAATCCGGCAGTCGTACTAGGTTGTACGTTTTTTGCTCTAGTCTCGACGGCCTAGTCAAAAGGTTGTAGTCTATGCCCATGAACTCGCAGTCGCGCAGGTCGGATTCGAACCCATCAGTCAGACTGCTAACTCACATTGCCTCCGTATTGGTGCTGGCTGCTACACTGATATTTGAAACAAAAGCGTCAGCATATATTGGGGAGGGATCGAGTTTTCTGGAGTTCATACCAGCTATTATTATCATTTCCTACCTTGAAGACCGTGGGCCTGCGCTTGCGGCGACAATCCTGATGGTGGCTGCCGGCCTATGGGCACGAAGCACCCTGCATGGTCAGATATCCAGCGAAGATTGGGCGCGCGCCATTTTGCTTGTGGTTTCGGGCGGCGTGATTGCCGTGACGTTTCATCGGCTGCGGCAGGACTTGCGTGAGCTGCTGGAAGTAGCAGAAGCCAGACTCGCCGCCGTCGAAGCAACTGAAAGCCGCTACCGTTGGGCTTTCGAACGCGCCGCCATGGGATTCGCAAACACCAACGAGAAAGGTGAGCTGCTGCAATCCAACAGGCGCCTCAGTGAGATGACTGGCTACGAGGAGGAGGAGCTTGCCCAATTGCGGCTCGAGACACTCGTTCATCCGGACGACCGTGATGCCTTGGAGCAGTTGCTGGCGGGCCTGGGTAACGACTCTGCTTCGTTCGCTTCGGAGGTTCGTCTGTTAAGAAAAAACGGTTCGGCATTCTGGGCGCGGCTAACCCTGTCTTCGTCTGTGCCCGCCGGGGTTCTCTCAGAGAGCATCTTCGTAGTGGTCGACGATATCTCGGAACGACGAGCCGTACACGAAGCGCTTCGGGCTCAGAAGGAATGGCTGGATCTCGCTTTGTCTGCCGGACGTTTGGCCACGTGGCGGATCGACCTTAAAGACGGGATCGTCACCGGCTCGGGCACGTTCTGGGACATTCTCGGCCTGCCCACGGCCGCTAGCCGCCGTTTGGAGGAACTGTCAGCCGTCGTCCATCCGGCGGACTGGCCAAAGCTGGTAGCATCGAGAAAGCTCGCATCAGTCACGAACTACGACGTCGAGATTCGCGTCCGACGACCGGACGGACATATCCGCTGGGTTGCCCTGCGCGGAAGGGAAGAGAAATACGATGATCGTCTACAGCGGCTCGGCGTGGCCGCCGACCTGACTGAGCGACGACAAACCACGCTGCTGCGCGCCGCGGCAAAGAAGCGGGAGCGCATTATGCTCGAACAACGCCACAGGTTCAGCAACCTATTTCCTGTGATCACGGCGCTCGTGAAAATGGTCAATGTTCCGGAGAACAATGTCGCCAGGTACAAGGAGACGCTCATCGACCGGATTCGTTCGCTTGAGGCAACGCATCTGCTCCTTTCAGGCAACAGTAGCGCGTCGGGAATGCTCCACGATCTCGTTGTTCAGGAGTTGCAACCGTACATGGGGACACGCGACATATCAGTCAGCGGTCCCTCCGTTGCGATGTCAGGCGGCGCCGCCGAGAGCTTTGCGATGATTGTTCACGAGCTTGCGACCAATTCCCTGAAACATGGAGCGCTTGGCGATTCAAAAGGCCGGATCGAGGTAAATTGGACATTCGCGTCTGAAGATGCACGCAGTGACATCGTGTTCGAGTGGTTGGAATCGGGGCGGCGGCGGACTTCAAAAGTTGTCCGTCATGGATTCGGTTCCATGATAATCGGAGTGGATGGGGCGCCGCTTGTCGGTTACTCGCCTAAGTTGGAAATGTCGGATCACGGGCTGCGATATTCGCTGCGGCTGTCGCGCAAGGAAATCGGCCCTTAACGCTTTGACGCAAAAATCGGGCTCGTTTCTAAAGCGCATCGCATTTGACCGGCCTCACGCGACGCGCTTTAGGTTGTTGTTTATGCATGTCGTTATCGCAAAACCGTTGCACACTTTTGCGCGACATGCATTAGAAGGCATAACGCGCAGGTTCAAAGCTTTAGAGCGTCCCTTGCGCGTCCAGGATGCGGCGCTCTAATTGACATCCCTCGTTAGCCAGGTCTTCAGCATAACGGCAGCCTCTGTGCGATTCCGTACCCCAAGCTCACGCAGAACCGCAGCGGCATGAATTTTCGTCGTCGCTTCGGCGATTTCCAGATCGCGCGCAATTTCCTTATTCGAGTACCCTTCCGCCATCAGCTTGAGGACCTCCTTTTGCCTCGAGGTTAGCCTGCCAAGATTGCCACTGGTGGTACGTCGGGGTGGGATATGCTCGGATGGAGTAGGTACGTGAGTTGCTTGCGCGGCACCCGGGCGCGACAGAAGTGCAGGCACGTAGATGCGGCCCGAGAGGATTTCGTTGACGGCCATAACGACCTCCTCGTCTCTTTGCGACTTTACGATATAGCCGTGAAGTCCGATCGAGAGAGCCGTGAGTATCTCCGAGCGTGAATCGTTCCCGGAAACAATCGCAAATCGCGTATCCGGATAAGCCGACAGAATGCCGCTGAGCACTTCCTGATTGAACAATCCCGGCATGTTCAAGTCCAGCATCGCAAGATCAACGGACGCCTGTTCCGCCAACAGACTGAGTACGGCATCGAAACACGACGCCTCAAATATTTCCACACCTGGAATGCCTGCGGTCAGTGCCAATCGCAAGCCACGACGATACAAGCCGTGATCGTCGGCGATAACGATTCGATACATTGAACTACCCCAACCAAACCTAGACGGATGGAACGGTCATAGGCCTTAAAGTCGTGGCCAATCACTCGTCGATTCATCCAGTCAACGCCGCGGTGCCCCAACACCGCATGCGTCAGATTGTTAATATAATCCTAAATAACAGGTAAGGCTCCTCTTTTTTTTGACCCTGTGAACGAGAGCCGCTGACTTCGTCGCATGTGTCAAACGGCTTGCAAAACTGCCCCCCGGTCGGCGTCCAATTTTGACCCCCTTATGGCGATGGCCAGATGCGACTTCCCGGTTCCGGTGTGCCGCCGATCAGCCCGCGCATCGAGCCGAACACGGCGGAACGTAGATCGAGCGAGCGCCCTTGCGTTGGCTTCATGGTCTGCGATCTTTCGTGCGAAATTGCGGCGCGAACTTGTTGGTCCTGTCGATGATCGCTAACCCTCTCGCCTTTGCGGGAAGCGGCTGCTTCCGTTAGCTACCGAAACATCACGATTTGCTTACGTATATGTGCCTTTTGATTAAAATGTAGCAAAATCGTGACGCAGGACCGAGAATTCCGGGATTGGCTTTGCAAGGCTGGGATAGCGAGGCGGGAAAAGCTGATATCGCCAATCATGAGGCAATATTCCCAGTCATGCGACAGATGAGAGGCTTGTGATCACTCCTTCCGTTGCATCATGTCTTCAAGCCTATGGCGACGAGTGTTTTTCGATTGCCCATCGAGAATTTTAATGAATTTGAGATACACTTAATTGGTACGCAATTGTCGGACACCGGGACCGGCAAGTCAGGAAGGGGGTCTGTCGTGAGCGAAGAGATCAGTGTCGCCGAAGCCTACAGCAAAGGCCGCACCATCTTCATGGGGCTGGAGTTGCTCATCGCGCCCGGTGCGCTCGTTCCCCGGCCGGAGACGGAGTTGCTCGGCACGACCGCACTTGATGTTCTGAGTCAAATGAACCTGCCGGCGCCGCGCGTTATCGACATGTGCTGCGGGGCCGGCAATCTGGCCTGCGCCATCGCGCATTACGCCCCCACCGCGCTTGTCTGGGCGAGCGATCTCACCGATGGATGCGTCGAAGTCGCGCGCCGCAACGTCGCCCATCACGTCATGGCGGATCGCGTGTCGGTGCTTCAGGGCGATTTGTTCAGCGCTTTCTCGGGCTTGAAGCTAGATGGCACGATGGACGTGATCATCTGCAACCCGCCTTACATTTCGGAAAAGCGGCTCGAGGGCGACCGCGCGCATCTGACCGAACTCGAGCCGCGGGAAGCGTTTGCGGCCGGTCCCTACGGCCTGAGCATCCATATGCGGGTGATCAAGGACGCGCCACGTTACTTGCGGCGCGGAGGCATCCTGCTCTTTGAGGTAGGGCTCGGCCAGGACCGGCAGGTCATCAGTCTGCTGGGGCGTTCCAAGGCGTACGAAACTATCCGCGCGATCACGAACGAAGCCGGCGAGGGCAGGGTGGTTATGGGACATACCACGCCGCAAGCGTGAGCATGCCGAGACTGCGGCAGGCTCTGTTGCGCTGTCGGCGGCGTAGAACAACGCTAATGCATGTCGCGCAAAAGTGTGCAGCGGTTTTGCGATAACGACATGCATAAAACAACAACCTAAAGCGTGTCGCGTGAGGCCCGGTCAAACGCGACGCGCTTTAGGCAAGATGTCGGCAATCAGTTTTGCTTGCGGAGAATATATTGCGCAATTCCTTGGATGGAATCGAGGTTCTCCGGCAGGAGTTCGCTGTCTTCGACGGTGATGCCGAAGCTCTCCTCGATGAAGCCGATAACCTCGAGTACCCCTGCCGAGTCGACGATGCCTTGGTCGAGAAGGGACGTGTGGCTCTCCAGAGCATCCGCGTCGGCTATGTAGAAATTCGACGCCAGGAAAGCGCGGATCTGATCCTTGCAGGTTTCGGCTCTATCCTTGGTAGACAACATTGAATTCTCCTGAGCGCGGCGGATCTGCTCGACCGCACCATCGCCGCCAGCCGAAATCTTTTCATCGATCATTCTGATGAAGCCGCGATCTTCGCCAAACGGCCGCGCTTGCTTCCGTTGGCTGTCATATCGCGGCGCAGCCGATCGCGCCTGGCGTACCGCCAGCGCCGCCGCTATTGGCTTAATTCGTCGCGTTCGCGGCTCTGGGCGATATCACGCAGCGAGGGGGCAAAAAGATCAGTGGTTTGCGCTTACCCGGCTCTCTGATCAGCTTTTTGGCCTTTTCTTGGTTTATTCGGTGCTTTTGTGGGCCCGCTGGTGTCTGAGTCTTCGGCGGAGACAAAGCAGTATGCAAAGATATGTCCCCGGTTCTCGTCGGTTACGCGAATCCAATCCTTTTCCCACGTTCGGAGAGTAACATGTCGATCTGTCGACATGGCGGCGGCTCTGAAGGGGCTCGGCGCGTTGATGATACGCGCCGCGATCACATCATCGCCCTCCATTTGTTCGACGAGGTATGTCTGCATAAATGCCTCCCCAGGCCCGCTGCAACTTTAATGTCGGTCAAAGCCTTCGGTTGCAGCGTAGCAAAGAGATTTTTGACAAACGTGACGAACCGACGAGCCCGCTGCTCGGCCGTTCCGAGAACGGCGGAGGTGGCCCAAGCTCGGGGTCGGGCATTGACGGAAGCCCGCTTACGGATCGCTTACATCTCGGGATCTTGCCGCCGCGCTTGATGAGAAAAGGAAACCTGCGTCAAGGTGTACGGGCGAGGGCTAGTGCTGGATCGACCAAGCGCCGCGCAGGTCGTTGGCCTGGGCGGTCCTGAGGCCGCAAGCAGTCAGGGCACCTTTGGTCGCCGTTACGAGCGCGGCATTGTCCTTGGCGGTTGTGCCGTCGGCCAGAGTAAAATTGTTCTCGAACCCGACGCGGGCATGGCCGCCCAGCAGCGCACCGGCCGTAACGCAAGCGGTTTCTTCCCGACCGAAGGCGCAGACCATCCAGTGCGCGAAGCGCGGACGGTCATGCGCAAGGAAGGGAAGCAGGTCGGCCGGTCGCGAAACCTGTCCCGGCGTGTAGCGGCCGAGCACATAGAGCACCGGGATGTCGTCGAAAGGCACCAGCCCGCGCTGCTGCATGGCGGCTAGGGCCGACGCCTCTTCGGGCGCGTAGAGGATCATCTGAGGGGCGATCCGCTCGCTCTTCAGCCACCACAGGAACTCCGCGAAAGCGGTCTCATGGGCAGCGTCCGGCACCAGTTCGCGCAGCGCCAGCGAAACCGCCTCAGGGCGGGTAGCGCGAACAATCGCCATCTGCTCGGCCGGCTGGTATCGGCCGACCGCTTCGCTGGTGATCTGGATGATCAGCCGCTCGCCCACCGCATCGCGTATCGCTTTCGTCGTCTCGCGATAAGCGTGCGCGTCGAGCAAATGGCCGCCGTCGCGATCGCGGACATGCGTGTGGATCATAGCGGCGCCCGCCTCGAGGCAGGCGGCGGCGGTCCGGGCCAGTTCCTGGGGGCCGATCGGCAGGGCAGGGTGGTCTTGCTTGCCACGCCGTCCACCATTCGGCGCAACGGCGATCGCAGTTGGTGCGATAAGTCCGGGGCCGGTCACGTCCCTGTCGATGGTCATAGGTGCAGTCCAATCGTTTCAGTATTGCGCACTATGTAACATGTGTTGCATGATGGTTTGCTCCAAATCGCGCCGTCGTCAATCGAGGAAAGCATGACACACATCCTGCATCGTCAGATCCATGCGACCCTGCCCGTCGCGGCTGGCGGCAACGGTATCGAACTCTTCGACCGCGATGGCCGCGCCTATATCGACGCGTCAGGCGGCGCGGCGGTTTCCTGCCTCGGTCACGGCCATCCCGACGTTACGGCCGCGCTCCACGCACAGGCCGACAAGCTCGCCTATGCCCACACCAGCTTCTTCACCAACGAGCCGGCCGAGACATTGGCCGACCAGCTCGTCGCTGGCGCGCCGCAAGGTATTAGCCACGCATATTTTGTGTCCGGCGGCTCCGAAGCGGTGGAGGCGGCGCTCAAGATGGCACGGCAGTTTTTCGTCGAAACTGGCAAGCCCGAGCGGCGAAACGTCATCGCCCGCCGACAGAGCTATCACGGCAACACGCTCGGCGCTCTCGCTGCCGGGGGTAATGAGTGGCGCCGCGCCCAATTCCGCCCGTTGCTGATCGACACGCATCATATCGACCCATGCTATGCCTACCGCTATCAGCAATCCGGTGAGAGCGAGGAGACCTACGGGCTGCGCGCCGCCCAGGCGCTCGAGGATAAAATTCTCGAACTCGGTCCGGACACCGTCATGGCCTTCGTCGCGGAACCTGTCGTCGGCGCGACAGCAGGAGCGGTGCCTGCCGTTCCTGGCTATTTCGGGCGCATCCGGGAAATCTGTGACCGCTACGGTGTGCTCCTCATCCTCGACGAGGTGATGTGCGGCATGGGCCGCACCGGCACGCTGCACGCCTGCGAGCAGGACGGTGTCGCGCCCGACCTGATGACAATCGCCAAAGGCCTCGGCGGAGGCTACCAGCCTATTGGTGCGGTGTTGCTTTCGCGCCGCATCTTCGACGCGTTCGCCCAAGGCTCCGGCTTTTTCCAGCACGGCCACACCTACATATGCCATCCGATGGCCTGCGCAGCAGCGCTTGCCGTCCAGGAGGTGATCGCTCGCGACGATCTGCTCGCCAATGTTCGGGCGATGGGCGCACATCTTTCGCGGCGACTGGGCGAACGGTTCGGCAACCATGCCCATATCGGCGACATTCGCGGGCGTGGCCTTTTCATGGGACTTGAGCTGGTCGAAGACCGTTCGTCGAAAGAGCCGTTCGATCCGGACCGCAAACTAAATGCGCGCGTAAAGCGCGAGGCGATGATGCGCGGACTGCTGGTCTATCCCGCGGGAGGCACGATCGACGGCGTCCGCGGCGATCACGTGCTGCTTGCGCCGCCCTTCATCATAGACGCCGCAGCAATCGATGCGGTTGTTGAACGGCTCGGCGACGCGATAGACGCTGCAGTGGCATAGCGCCAGCGCTCTTCATTCCGGCAGATAGGCACCGAACGCCTGTAACTCCAGTTCCGTCTCCCTGACACGAGCCGCGGCGGCCGGCCCGCTGCGCGCCAGCATCGTTGCAGCCAGCGCTTCAACGATGGCCATAGCCGCGGCTACCGACGGGAAGAAGGACGGGCTGTCGGTAGAGAATCGCAATGTAACGTCGGCATGCCGCGCGATCGGAGCGGCCACGCTGTCGACAATCGCGACAATCGGAACGCCGTGTCGTTGCGCAGCCTCCATCACCGGCCCGAGTTCACGCGAATAGGGCGAAAAGCCGATCGCGACGACCGCTTCCCTCTTTCCAAGCGCTGCGAGTTCCGCCTCAATCGCACCGCCGTCGCCGCCGAGCAGCGTGACGTCGCGCCGAAACATCCGGCAGAGATAGACGAGCGCGTGGGCGGGCGCGCGGCAGCTTCGGAACCCGGCGACGCGTATGCGCTGTGCCTTCTCCAGTATCGCGCAAGCCCTTGCTATTTCTTCGCTGCCGTTGACCGCTTCGGCCGCCGCCAGATTGGCAACCGTCGTCCTTAGCGATTCCGCGAAAATCGCCTCGGACCCGCGCTTGACAAGCGCATCGGCCCTTGCCGCGAAAGGCGCCTTGCCTGAGCGCAGCCGGTCCTCGAACGGCTTGCGCAGCGCCGCCCAATCCCCGAAGCCCAGCCGCCGCGCCAATCGCACGAAGGTCGTCGGTGTCACCTCTGATCGCGCGGCCAGAACCCGCATGGAAACCAGCGCCACCTCGTCGGGATGATCGACCAGGAATCGCGCCGCCTTGCGCAGCTCTGAGCTCAATTCGGGGAGTTCGGTCAATATGCGCACCAGAAGCGCGTCGAAACCCATCTCCCGCGTATTCATTGTAACAACCATTTCCCTTGATTGATAAAGCGCAACAATCGTAGCATGCATCGACGTGCCTTGACACTAAAACACCGGACGGCCGCGACGGCACGCAAAGTACCAAGGGAGAACCAGATGAAACATGCCTGGACTGCACGCCATGGAGCGCAGATCGCCGCCTTGTCGGCCGCGCTGCTGTTTTCGGCCAGCGCAATGGCGCAGCAGAATTTCGTTACCATCGGGACCGGTGGCGTCACCGGCGTCTATTATGCCGCCGGCGGTGCTATCTGCCGCCTGCTCAACAAGGATCGTAAGACACACGGCATCCGCTGCTCGGTCGAATCGACCGGCGGATCGGCGTTCAACGTGAACACGATCAAGGAAGGCGAACTCGACTTCGGCATGGCGCAGTCCGACGTCCAGTACAACGCCTACAAGGGGCTGGAATCATTCAAGGATGGTGGCGCCCATACCGACCTGCGCGCGGTTTTCTCGATCCATCCGGAGCCGTTCACGGTCCTGGCGCATCCGAATGCCGGCGTGACGAAATTCGAGGACTTCAAGGGCAAACGTTTCAACGTCGGCAATCCCGGTTCCGGGACACGCGCTTCCATGGAACGTCTGCTCGGTGCGATGGGCTGGACGTTGGCCGACTTTTCGCTCGCATCGGAGTTGAAGGCTGACGAGCACGGCCCGGCGCTCTGCGACGGCAAGATCGACGGGTTCTTCTACGGCGTCGGCCATCCCTCGGCGAACATCCAGGATCCGACGACCACCTGCGCCGCCAAGCTGGTGCCGTTGACTGGAGAAGTCGTGGACAAGCTCGTCGCCGAGAATCCTTACTACGCCAAGGCGATCATCCCAGGCGGCCTTTACGCAAACAATCCCGACGATACCGGGACTTTCGGCGTGCTCGCCACGCTGGTGACTTCGGCCAAGGTTCCCGATGAGAGCGTCTATCAATTGACCAAGGCGGTGTTCGAGAATTTCGACGAGTTCAAGTCGCTGCATCCGGCCTTCGCTAAGCTCGACCCGGCCAAGATGGTGTCGGAAGGGAATTCCGCGCCGCTGCATCCGGGCGCTGAAAAATACTTCAAGGAGAAGGGCTGGCTGAAGTAGGCTTCGTGACCTGACGACTGTCCGGCGGGTTCAGCGGACCCGCCGGGGCCATCCGCAACAGGAGGCGTCATTGAGCGAAGTGAAAGAACAACCGGCCGGCGTCGATCTCGAAGAGCTCGAACAGCTCGTCGCGGAGGCCGATACGGGTGGCCGGCGTCCGAGCGGAACAGTCGCTCGAATCCTGCTCTGGGTTGCAGTTGCCTGGTCGCTTTTCCAGCTCTGGTACGCTTCGCCTTTGCCGTTCGTGTTCGGCTTCGGCATCCTCAATGATACGGAAGCGCGCGCCATCCATCTCGGCTTCGCGCTGTTTTTGACGTTCCTCGCCTATCCGGCGCTGAGATCCTCTCCCCGCGATCGTGTGCCGCTACTCGACTGGGTGCTGGCCGTGGTCGGCGGGTTTGCCGGCGCCTACCTCTTTCTCTTTTACGTCCAGCTTTCCGGACGGCCGGGCCAGCCGACCACGCTCGATCTCGTTACCGGCACCGTTGGCATCCTGTTGCTTCTCGAGGCGACGCGCCGCGCGCTCGGCCTTCCGATGGTGGTCGTGGCATGTGTCTTCATCTTCTACACCTTTGCCGGCCAGTACATGCCGGACGTGATTCAGCATCGCGGCGCATCGCTCAACAAGTTTCTCAACCATCAATGGCTGACCACCGAAGGCGTCTTCGGGATTGCACTTGGTGTGTCGACGAGCTTCGTCTTTCTCTTCGTCCTATTCGGTACGCTTCTGGAAAAGGCAGGCGCCGGCAACTGGATGATGCAAATCTCCATCGCGCTGCTCGGCCATCTGCGCGGCGGCCCGGCGAAAGTCGCGGTGGTCTCATCGGCTCTCAACGGCGTCGTGTCAGGCTCGTCTGTCTCCAACGTGGTTTCAGGCGGCATCTTCACCATCCCGCTGATGAAGCGCACCGGCCTTTCCGGCGTCAAGGCGGGCGCCATCGAGGCTTCAGCCTCGATCAACGGCCAGATCATGCCGCCGGTCATGGGCGCGGCTGCGTTCCTGATGGTCGAATATGTCGGCATTCCCTATTCGGAGATCGTCAAGCACGCGCTGCTGCCGGCGGTTTTCTCCTATATCGCGCTGCTCTACATGGTTCATCTCGAAGCGATAAAGATGGGCCTGAAGACGATCCCGCAGCGTCCGACGCCGGCAAGGGAACGGATGCTGCGGATGGGGCTGGGACTGTCGGGCAGCGTTCTTGCCGTCTGTATCGTTTATTACGGCATCGTTGCTATCCAGGCTCTCTTCGGTGGAACCGCGCCGCCGGTGCTCGCGATCGCCGGCGTCGCTCTCTACGTCGCCTCGGTCTGGTATTCCTCGCGCTATCCGGACCTCGCACTTGACGATCCGAACGCGCCAATCCTGGAACTGCCGCGCGCCTGGGACGTCACGCGGACCGGGCTCGATTTCCTCATCCCGATCGCGGTGCTTCTGTGGTGCCTGATGGTCGAGCAATTGTCGCCAGGCCTCTCGGCGTTCTGGGCGACCCTGTCGATCCTCGGTATCGTCGCCACCCGCAAGCCGCTGATGGCGGTATTCCGTAACGAAAACCTCGCCGCCTCAATATGGGCTGCCTGGGATGACCTGATCGACGGGCTGGCGCTCGGCGCCCGCAACATGATCGGCATCGGTATCGCCACGGCCACTGCCGGCATCGTCGTCGGCACGATCACGCTGACCGGTCTCGGCCTGATGATGACGGAACTCGTCGAGTTCATCTCCGGCGGCAACGTCATCCTGATGCTGATCCTCATCGCCGCGATCAGCCTTGTGCTCGGCATGGGTATTCCGACCACCGCAAACTACATCCTCGTGGCGACGCTGATGGCGCCGGTCGTGGTCGATCTCGGGGCGCAGGCCGGACTGCCAATCCCGCTGATCGCGGTCCACCTGTTCGTCTTCTACTTCGGCATCATGGCCGACATCACCCCGCCCGTCGGGCTGGCGGCCTTTGCGGCGGCGGCGATTTCCAAGGAAGATCCGATCGCCACCGGCTTCCAGGGCGCGCTTTATTCGCTGCGTACGGCGATCCTGCCCTTCGTCTTCATCTTCAATCCGTCGATCCTGTTGATCGGAGTCGACACCTGGCCGCAGACGATCTGGGTGGCAACGGTGTCGTTGATCGCCATCCTGCTGTTTTCGGCGGCGACCATGAACTGGTTCGTGACGAAAAGCCGTCTCTGGGAAAGTGCGGCCCTGCTTGTCATCTGCTTCACGCTGTTTCGGCCGGACTGGTGGCTCAATCAGGTGTCGCCACCTTACGAGGAATTGCCGGCGAGCGAGTTCCTGCCGGCGGTGGCGAGCACGCCGGCCGATGGCCGCATCAATTTCGTCGTCGAGGGTGTCGACCTTATGGGCGAAGATGTACGCAAAACGGTCAACGTGCCGCTCGGCGAGCCGGGCGAACCGCTGGAGCGGCTGCGCGGCATCGGCCTTACCATCACGCAAGCGGGCGACGCGCTGATGATCAGCAATGTCGATTTCGGATCCTACGCCAAACGCATTGGGCTGGATGTCGGATATGACGTGGTGGCCGTGCTCAGAAAGGCCGACCAGCCCTCGAGCCTCATTCCGATCGGCCTGGCGCTTGCTGCGGCCACCGGCGTCGCCGGGCTGCAGTTTGCGCGGGCGCGCAAGCAGGCGGACAGGAAGGAAACCGGGCCGGCGCGCTGAGCCTGGGAACGGTTGATAACAGCTGGTGGCAGGCGCTGGGCAAACCCTCAGTCGGCGGTCAGCACCACCTTGACGCTCTGCGAGCGGTCGGCGGCCAGGCGAAACGCATCGCGGGCCGAGGAGAGGGGGCGTTCGGCGGTCACCAGTCTCAGGACGTCTATATCCCCGCCGACGATGAGATCGACCGCCTGGTTGAATTCCGCGCCGAAACGAAACGTGCCGTTCAGATTGATTTCCTTGGCCATCACCGCATTGGCCGCCACCGGGATCTGACCACCCGGAAGATTGCCGACCTGAACGACCGTGCCGCCGCGCCGGACGCTGGCGATCGCCGCCGCGAGACCCGCAGCGGTGCCTGAAATCTCGAACGCGACGTCGATCGCCTTGTCGGCCGCGAGCGCCTTGAGTTCGTCGCCACCGCCGGACAGGTCGATCGTCCTGTTTGCTCCAAGTTCGCTGGCGAAGGCGAGCGGCGCCTCGGCTATGTCGGCGACGGTGAGCTCGCCACATCCCTTGAGCCTGGCGGCGAGCATGGTCAGAAGCCCGATTGGGCCGGCGCCGAACAGGATGACGTTGCGGCCGGCGATGTCGCCGGCCCGTGCCACAGCATGCAGGCTGACGGCGAGCGGTTCGGCGAGTGCCGCCGCCTGGTAGGCGACATCAGGCGGGACTTTGACGCATTGCGCGGGCGTGGCATCGAATAGGCTGGCAAAACCGCCTTGCATATGCGGCGTTTTCGACGCCGAGCCCATGAAATAGATGTTTTCGCAGAGATTGGCGCGGCCCTCCGCGCATCGCGCGCATTGTCCGCACCAGCGCGATGGGTTGACCGCCACGCGATCACCGACGGCAAGTCCTGGCGCGTCCGCGTTGATTTCGACGATCTCTCCGGCGACCTCGTGGCCGAGCACGAGCGGCGACGTAACGACAAAATCGCCTGTCCGCGCATGGCGGAAATAGTGCAGGTCGGAACCGCAGATGCCGCCTGCGCCGAAACGCACGCGCACCATTCCCAGCGCGAGGGGACCGAGCGGATGCTCGACGACGCGCAGATCCTCGGGGCCGAACAGCGTCGCGGCGACTGCGTTATCGATCATCGGATCAGTCCCATTTGTGTCGGAAGCCACAGCGTGATGGCGGGGACGAAGGTGATCAGGATCAGCGCGACGATCAATGGCACGAGCCAGGGCAGGATCGCCATGGTCGTACGCTCGACCGACAGCTTGGCGACCCGCGACAGGACGAACAGCACCATGCCGAGCGGCGGATGGAGGAGACCAATCATCAGGTTAAGCGTCATGATCAGACCGAAATGCACCGGGTTGATGCCGTACACGGCGGCCACCGGCAACAGGATGGGCACAAGAATGGTGATCGCCGCAATCGTATCGAGGAAGCAGCCGACCACCAGCATCAGGACGTTCACCAGGATGAGGAAGACCCACATGTTGTCGGTGAGGGCGAAGATGAAGGTCGAGAACAGCTGTGCCGCCTGGCTGACGGTGAGCAGCCAGGCGAATATCGAGGCGGCGGTGACGATGAAGAGTACGGAGGCCGTCGTCTCGATGGTGTCGAAGCTCGCCTTTGCGAGTGTGCGCAGCGTCATCGTGCGGTAGCGCACCAGCCCGAGGAAAAGCGACCAGATCACGGCGGCCATCGCCGCCTCGGTCGGCGTGAACCAGCCCATCGTCATCCCGCCAATCAGGATGATCGGCGTCATCAGTGCCATGACCGCGGAGAAGTCGAAATACCAGTCGACCGCAATCAGCAACAGCAGCGCGATGCCGACCGCGACATTGATGGACAGGCCAAGCTGCACCAGCAGATAACAGGCGAGCGGGAAGGCCGCCACCACCAGCACCTCGCCCGCCGCTTCGGCGAGCCGCCGAAGCTCGAACGGCGTGTCGGAACCCCAGCCGCGCCGATAGGCGAAGATGGCGACCGTCACCATCATCAGCACGGTCATGACCACGCCCGGCAGGATGCCGGCCATGAACAGCGCGCCGATCGAGACATTCGCCATCATGCCGTAAATGACGAAGGGCAGCGACGGCGGGAAAATCGGCCCGAGCGTCGCCGAGGCAGCGGTGACCCCGACCGCGGCGTCGATCGGATAGCCGTGGTCCTTCATCGCCTTGATCTCGATGGTGCCGATGCCGGCGGCGTCGGCGAGCGCGGTGCCCGACATGCCGGAGAAGATCACCGATCCGATGATGTTGACCTGCGCCAGGCCGCCCTTCATCCAGCCGACCAGCGCAAGGGCGAAGGCATAGATGCGGCCAGTGACGCCGGCGATGTTCATGAGGTTGCCGGCGAGGATGAAGAAGGGCACGGCGAGCAGCGGAAAGCTCTCCACCCCGGCAATCATGCGCTGGGCTGCGATGATGTCGGGCGCGACACCATAGATGACGAGGTAGAGCACCGAGGCTGCCGCCATCGACACGGCGACCGGCACGCCAATCAGCATCAGGACCAGAAAGCCTCCGACCAATAGCAGCATCGCTCAGTCCCCCACCGTTTCGAACGCACCGGGGCGCTCGAGCACCGAATAGCCACGCCTGTAGTTGCCAATGAAGACCTGGATCGAGCGCGCGAACATCAGCGCGAAGCCCGCCAGGACGGCGTAGAAGAACCAGCGGCGCGGCAGGTTGATGGTGACCATCCGCTCGTGCGCGACGATCGAGACATAGCGCCACATCAGCCAGGTCCCGTAGGCGAAGAAGACGACACGGATGACGTCGACGCTAAGCGCGAGCCAGCGGCCGACGCGCTCCGGCAGGTAATGGTAGAGCACATCGACATGGATGTGGCGCGAGATGCGCACGCACATAGCGGCGCCGAGAAAGACGACGACGACGAGCGCGTTGATGGCGATCTCCTCGGTCCAGGCAAGGCTGTTGTTCAGCGCATAACGGGTGAAGAACTGCAGGAAGACACAGACGACCATCCCCCAGAACACGGCGAGCGTTATCCAGTCCTCGATGCCGTGGTGCGACAGATCAATGTGTATCGGCACCTCCTCGAAAGCGTGGGCGATCTCTTCGACGGTGATCTCGGTATGGTGTTCCTCGGCCATTGGCGCGGGCTCCCGAAGCTGGTAGGTCGTCAAGGATTGGAAAGGCCGTCCGGCGCAACATGGAACCGGACGGACGGGCAGGTTAAAGCGGCGAATCCGGTTGCCGCTCTATCCCCTTGTCTGAGCACCTGATTTTCCCGATACTCTACTTAATCGCGCGGATCGCTTCCCAATCGGCCTTGTTGTAGCCGAACTCCTCGAACGTGACCTTCTCAAGAACATTCCTTTCAAAATCGGCACGGTCGACGTCGGTCACGGTGATGCCGCGATCCTTGAACACCTGCACCAATTCCTTTTCGCGCGCGACGATCTTTGCCGTGGCACGGGCGGCTGCCTCCTGCATCACCTCGGTGAAGATCTGCTTGTCCTCGTCGGAAAGCGAGGCCCAGCGCGACTGTGATACGATCGTGTTGAGGTGATCGACGATGTGTCCGGTGAGCACGATGTGCTTCTGCACCTCGTAGAATTTCTTCGCCTCGATGGTGGTCAGCGGGTTCTCCTGAGCCTCGACGGTGCCGTTCTGCAGGGCCAGATAGACCTCGGCGAAGGCGATCGGCGCGGTGTTGGCGCCGCACGCGCGCGGCATGGCGAGATAGGCGGGAACGTCAGGGACGCGCATCTTCAGACCTTGCATATCGGCACATTTGGCGATCGGCCGGTTTGAGGTGGTCTGCCGCGTGCCATAATAGGTGGTGGCCGTTATGTGATGGCCTGACTTTTCCTCGTAGCCCTTGGTCAACGCCTTGTAGACGTCGCTTTTGGTGTATTTCAACAAATGGTCGGCGTCGCGGAAGGTATACGGGAAATAGGTGACGCCGATCGGCGGATATTCGCGCGCCGCAAAGCTCGACCCGGAAATGATGATATCGACCGTGCCGAGCGTCAGGCCCTGGTTTATATCCGCTTCCTTACCGAGCTGCGAGGCCGGATAGACGTCGACGGTGTAGCGGCCCTGGGTGCGCTTCTTAATCTCCTCCGCTGCCCACACGGACTCGGTATGGAAGGGCTCCGACGTCTCATACACGTGGGCCCATTTCAGAGCTGTCTGCGCCGAGGCCGAAGCCAAAGGCATAGCGATTGCTGCGATCGCACCGAGTAGAATTCCGTATTTTCTCAGCATTGTGTTCCTCCCTGAGGTTGGATTTGACTGCTCCGACCGGATCTCCTCCCGGTCGGCTGCTAGACCTTTTAGTTTGAGCATCGGTTTTTCCCAAAACCGTTCCCACTTTTGGGTCCGATGCTCTATTCCGCGACCTCCTTGGCTGCGGATTTCTCACCGAAATTGCGTGAGAATCTCAATTGCGACTGACGCAGATGTTCCTGCATGGCGGCTTTAGCCCGTTCAGGGTCGCGCGCCGCGATCGCGTCGCGCACCGCGCGATGCTCCTCCGCGGCGACCCGCCAGGAATCCCTGTTCTCGAAATAGCTCGACAGGCGTTCGAAATATGGGTTCATGCGCTGGTCGAAAAGCTCGCCGATGCAGCGCACCAGGACGGCGTTTCCGAGAATGCCCGCCACCATCGTATGGAACTCGCGGTCGAGTGCGATCGTCATCTTGGTCGGGTGAGGTATGTCCTCCATGCGGCGCAGCACGTCGTCCATATGTTCGATATCGATCGGTCGAATATGGAGGGCGGCTTCGGCGGCGATCGCCCCTTCAATGAACTCGCGTGCCCGCAACAGCTCGAACGGGCCTTCATCCATCTCTGCCGTCAAAACGTCGGCCCGCGGCGGTTCGGTGACGTAGATGCCGGAACCGACGCGAATGCGTATGCGCCCCTCGACCTCGAGCGCGATCAGCGCTTCACGGACGGTCGGGCGGGAGATGCCCAGCTGATCGGCCAGTTCGCGCTCGGTCGGCAGGCGATCGCCGACTGCGAATTCGCCCGCGTCGATCAGCTGCCTGAGCTGGTCGGCGATCTGTCGGTAAAGTCGACGCGGTTCAACGGCCTGGATCGGCATTGTTACCCAGTTCCACCTCACCGGAATCATCTGGCTGATCCCGGATCGGTAAATTGGTCTGACCTATTGATCAAAAGTGCCGGGAAAAAAGCAAAGAGTCAAGGAGCAGCCCTTGGAACTCATTCTCTGTCATTTTCTTGGAAGCAAGGATCGGCGATTTGGCTGGGCGGCAACTCTTGACCTTCCAGCAACTGGAAAGCTTATGCCCATGGTTTCGAGGCGATAGCTGAAGCCGCCGCAGATGATCCGGAGAGGCAATGCCAGACTAGGTCAGTGGAGAGAAAACCGACAGGAGTTCTGCAGTGTTCGTACAGCCCGTCGACTACTTCCTCGCATTCTGGTTCGTTCTTGCTGGCCTGAGCACGGCCTACGTGTCGTGGGATCAGTTCCGCAACAATCCCGAACCCGTGGTGATGAAATGGGGCTTCATCCTGGTCACGCTCTATATGGGACCGCTGGGGCTGCTGATTTACGTGCTGGCCGACAAGGAGCCGCGGCCAGGCGAACACGAGGCGTTCACTAAGCCGCTCTGGAAGCAAGGCGTCGGCTCGACGATCCACTGCGTCGCCGGAGACGCCACCGGCATCATCCTCGCGGCGGCAATCACCGCCGCTCTCGGGCTGCCGATGTGGATCGATCTCATCGTGGAGTATGTTGCCGGGTTCGCCTTCGGCCTGTTCATCTTCCAGTCGCTGTTCATGAAATCGATGATGGGCGGCACCTATTGGGAGAATGTCCGCAAGAGCTTCATGCCGGAATTCATCAGCATGAATTTCATGATGGCGGGCATGGCGCCGGTCATGAGCTTTCTGATGATGGGCAGCGACATGCGGGCCATGGAGCCGACCGAGCTTCTGTTCTGGGGCGTCATGTCGTTCGGCGTGATCGTTGGCTTCATCACCGCATATCCTGCCAACGTATGGATGGTGGCCCGTGGCCTGAAGCACGGGCTGATGACCGAACGCGAACCGGAATTCGACAAGGCGAGGGAAGGCGGGCGCGAGCACGCATATGGCGGCGCGGAAGCCGGAATGGCGGGGCACCACGCTTACGCGCGCCTCGACGAACATGCCAACCCCAGACATGCCAACCCCAGACATGGCAACCCAGGCGGCAATCGCGGGGCCGGCCATCATGGATCCGGCCATAGCTCCTCCCACGGCGATGGCGGAGGCGGGTCGCGTGGTACGCATGGCGGTCACGGCATGGAACCGGATGCAACTGTGCCGCAACTCGCGGCCTTCGGCGGCGTGTCCGTACTTGCGCTGGCGCTCGGCATGATCGCTCCGGCCAACTGGGTGAACCTCACCCTCAGCGCGCGAGACGTAGGCGGCGCCATCATGCCGCCCGGCATGATCATGGACCGCGACACGCCGGCTGCAGCGATGCTGGACATGGCCGCCGTGCATCCTCGCCTGATCACGGCCAGCCATGGCTTGGAAGTTCGCGGCGACCGGGAACTGGAAGCCAGAATGGAGAACGGGGTAAAGGTGTTCGACCTGGAAACCTCGGTCATCCGCTGGGCGATCCTGCCGGACGTGAAAGTCGACGCCTATGCGATCAACGGTCAGGTGCCCGGCCCGCGGCTGCATATCCGGCAAGGCGACCGGGTGCGGATCAACGTCACGAACCGTCTGCCGGAGAGCACGACCCTGCACTGGCACGGGTTGATCCTGCCGAACGAAATGGACGGCCCGGCCGAGATCACGCAGGAGCCGATCCCGCCCGGCGGCAGCTACCGATACGAATTCACGGCGGGCCAATCGGGGACCTACTTCTATCACTCGCATGACCATGTCGATCGCCAGCAGGCGCTCGGACTCTACGGCGCACTCATCATCGATCCCGCCAATCCCCAGGAGGAGATTGCGGCCGACCACGACTATGTTATTCAGCTTCAGGAATGGCTGATGCGGGAGGGCCTGACTTTTCCGTCGATGCCGATGGACGGCGGGCAGCCGAATTATTTCACCATCAACGGCCGCGCCTATCCGTCAACGGACACGATCAGGATGAAGGTCGGCGAAACCCTGAAAGTGCGCTTCATCGGCACCAATAATGGGTTTATCCACCCCATGCACATCCATGGCGGTCCATTCGAAGTTGTCGCCCGCGACGGCGAGACTATCCCTGAGTCGGCACGATTCCTTGCCGATACGGTCAACGTCGGACCCGGGCAACGCTACGATGTCGTCTGGCAGGCACGCCGGCCCGGAAAATGGCTGATCCACTGCCATATCGGGCATCATACGACCAACAACAATGTCGAAGAGAAGGGCGGTGGCGGACTGATGGTCGTGATCGATGTGCAACCCTGAAACCTTTCCGCAAAGCGAAAACATAGATGGATGTGTTTGCCGTATACGGCGGCCTGTTTCTTGCTGCCTTCGCCGCAGCCACCATCCTTCCGGCGCAGTCGGAGGCCGCCCTTGCAGGGCTCCTCGCCACACATTCCTTCTCGCCCGCAATGCTGGTTGTTGTCGCCAGCATAGGCAACGTCCTGGGCTCGGCGGTGAACTGGGGTCTTGGTCGAGGGCTCGAACGCTTCCGGGACAGGCCCTGGTTTCCGCTGCGTCCCGAGACGCTCAACCGCGCCATGAGCTGGTATCGCCGTTATGGAAGATGGTCGCTCCTGTTAAGCTGGATGCCGATCGTCGGTGACCCGCTGACCGTGGTCGCCGGGGCTTTGCGCGAGCCGCTATGGAGCTTTGTCGCAATCGTCGCCGTCGCGAAGATTTCGCGTTATCTGGTCGTCGCCGGAGCAGTGCTGGGCCTGATGTAAAACCGAAATCGTGGACATCGCAGCAGGGAGTTGCGTTCACTTTTGGTTGCACTGCAACAAAGCGGCCGCGGCGACCTTGACAAATCAGCCGAACAATTGTCGGAAGGGTTGATGAGGACTCTTGGTCGATTCACGATCCTAGGAAACATACCGCTCCGAGCACTGCTGGCGGTCGTGTTCCTGGTCATGTCGGCTCTTCAGCCTGGTCTGTTCGCCACAGCCAATGCCACGGGCTTTCACGCCGGGGCGGATCTCCAGGCCGAGACACCCGCACACGATATGGGCGATCACGGCGCCACGGCGGACGACGCGGGTACGTCTGAGCATCATCACGGCGCCAAGCAATCCGCCGACAAGAGCTGTGAAGTCCATTGCGCGCCGGCAAATGCGGTGCCGGTCGATTGCCCTGACTTGGAGCATGTTGTCTCCCGCTGCTTTGCGCCCGTCGTTGCCGTCACTTTGCCGCTCGGCGAATACACAGCGCTCATAAGGCCCCCCAAACATCTGAACTGACGCGCCCTCTCGGGGCGTTCGCGCGCAGCGTCGGGAATCCGTTCCCGCGCGGCCAAACGCATACGTCATGGCTTCAGGTCTACAATGAAAATCGCAAGCTCCGCGATGCTCGCATCGCTGTTAGTTACCGGATGTGCGGCAACCACGCCGCCGGACATCCTTCCCGCCTTCAATCCGGCCGATCCCGCAATGGGCGTCCGTGATGTGCACTACCACCCGGTCGTCGTCGACTATCGCAACCGGGAGCCGGTGGATCCGCAGAATTGGCGGCGCCTCAATCAAGAACGCTCTCCCGCGAACCCGGGAGCCGGATCATGAAGCGCCGGCCCCTGACCATAGCTGCGGTGGTAACCATTCCGCTGATCGCTGCCGGATGCACGACTAGCGCAGCCCTTGATGGCATCTCAGCCCCGATGGCCGGCTTCACGACAGTCGCAGCGCGTGCCGAATCCGTGACCGGCAAGAAAACCGTATGGGTGCAATCCAGCGAGGAAGCGCGGACGGTTTCAGAGCGCGTGAAGCGCCTCGTCCAGAAGAAGACGATCGGCCCGGACACCGCGGTGCAGGTCGCCTTGCTCAACAACAAGGGCCTCCAGGCCGCCTATGCGGAGATCGGCCTGTCGGCGGCCGACATGTGGCAGGAAACGATGCTCGTCAATCCGACGATCTCGGTCGGCATGATCGGCGTCGATCCGGTGCGGACGATTGAAGGCGCGGTGATCAGCAACATCCTTGCGCTGGCGACCCACAAGCGGCGTGTCGCGGTCGCGGATGCGCGATTCCGTCAGGCTCAACTCCGCGCCGCCGAGGAAACGCTACGACTGGCCGCCGATACGCGGCGGGCCTGGGTCAACGCTGTATCGGCCTGGGAAAGCGTTTCCTATCTGAACAAGGCGCAAGCCACCGCCGACGCTGCTTCGGAACTCGCTCAGAAACTTGGCGAGACAGGCGCCTTCACAAAGACCGGCCAAGCCCGCGAACACGTCTTCTATGCCGAGATCACCGGTCAGGCGGCGGAGGCGCGGCTCGCTGCCCGGACTGCCAAGGAAGAGCTCACCCGGCTGATGGGTCTATGGGGACCGGACGTCGATTACTCAGTCCCCAACATGCTTCCAGCCTTACCGAAAGGCGCCAAGGCCAAACGCGCGATCGAGGCGGAGGCGCTAAGAAATCGCATCGACCTTGAGATCGCGAAACTCGAGCTGGAGGCGCTGGCGAAATCCTACGGTCTGACCGAGGCGACGCGCTACGTCACCGACCTGGAACTTCTTACTGGGGTGGAAGTGGAACGCGAGGAGGCGGAAGAAGGCGGAACCGAGACGAGCACCTCCCCCATCCTCGAGCTGGAGTTCGTCATCCCTATCTTCGATACGGGCAAGGCGCGCATGCGCAAGGCTGAGCTCGCCTACATGCAGGCTGCCAATCGGCTGGCGGAAAAAGCGGTGAACGTCCGCTCCGAGGCGCGGTCGGCCTATGACGGATATCGTTCGACCTATGACATTGCCCGGCACTATCGCAACAGTGTCGTGCCTCTTCGAACTAAAATCGAGGAAGAGTCCGTCCTCACCTATAGCGGCATGATCACCAACACGTTCGAGCTTCTGGCAGACACCCGCGCGAAAATCAGTTCGATCATGCTTTCCCTCAACGCCAAGCGCAATTTCTGGCTCGCCGACGTCAATCTCGGAACCGCCGTCTACGGTGGAGGCGCATCGGGCGCCGGTGGCGGCGACGCCCCGGCCGTAGCCGAGGCCGGCGCCGAAGGCCACTGAACCCAAGGAGAACAATAGATGCTTTCAAGACGTCAGTTACTAGGCGCGGGAGCCCTGCTCGCCGGCGCTACGGCATGGACCAAGACTTCGGCGATGGGCTTGCCGGAGGCTCCGATCATGGAATCCCCGGACATGCAGCCGCCGATCTTTCCGACGAGCGGGCCGGACTACCAGCCGGTGGTGACGCTCAACGGCTGGACGCTGCCGCACCGCATGAATAACGGGGTGAAGGAGTTCCACCTCGTCGCCGAACCCGTCGAGCGGGAGCTGGCGCCCGGAATGACCGCCTATCTGTGGGGCTACAACGGTCAATCCCCCGGTCCGACGATCGAGGCGGTCGAGGGCGACCGGGTCCGCATCTTCGTGACCAACAAGCTCCCCGAGCACACCACCATCCATTGGCACGGCATGATCCTGCCAAACGGCATGGATGGCGTGACAGGACTGACCCAGCCTGGAATCCCGTCTGGCAAAACCTTCGTCTACGAGTTCGACCTCGTGAAGAGCGGGACCTTCATGTACCACCCGCACGCCGACGAAATGGTCCAGATGGCCATGGGCATGATGGGCTTCTTCGTCATTCATCCCAAAGACCCGAAATTCATGCGCGTGGACCGCGATTTCGTGTTCCTGCTGAACGCCTTCGACATCGAACCGGGGTCATACGTCCCGCGCATCATGGAGATGACGGATTTCAATCTCTGGGGCTGGAACAGCCGCGTCTTTCCGGGGATCAGTCATCTTCCGGTGGCAAAGAACGACCGCGTCAGGGTTCGGGTGGGCAACCTGACGATGACCAACCATCCGATCCACATGCATGGCTACGACTTCGAGGCGACCTGCACCGATGGCGGCTGGGTCCGGCCGGAGGCGCGGTGGCCGGAGGTGTCGATCGACATCCCCGTCGGCGCCATGCGGGCATATGAGTTCGAAGCCAAATACGAGGGCGACTGGGCGATCCATTGCCACAAGTCGCACCACACAATGAACGCCATGGGCCACGACGTGCCCACGTTCATCGGCGTCGACAACTCGAAAGTCACCGACAAGATCCGCCGGGTCCAGCCGGAATACATGGCCATGGGTGACCGCGGCATGGCCGATATGGGCGAGATGGAGATGCCGCTTCCCGACAACACCATCCCGATGATGACGGGATGGGGACAGTTCGGCGCGATCGAGATGGGCGGCATGTTCTCGGTCGTGAAGGTCCGCGAGGGCCTGTCCGCGAACGATTACGCCGATCCCGGCTGGTACCAGCATCCGGAAGGAACCGTTGCTTATGAGTGGACGGGTGACGTTCCCGCCGCCGCAAAGTCAGGTGACGCAAAAACGATGGCTCCGGCAGCGCACGGCAGCCACGGAAAACAGGGATGAAATGCCCACCGTCTCAAACCCCAACAAACAGAGAAAGACCAGCATGAAACGAATGATGATCGCGGCCATGATGATGGCAGTCGTTCCCGGCGCGGCTTTAGCCGGGGGAAATCACAGTGGCGGCCACGGTGAGGCCGCGTCAATGGAAATCGGAACGCCCGGCAAGAAAGCACAAGCAAAACGGACGGTTAACATAACCATGACGGAAAAGGACGACGGGGCAATGGTTTTTGAACCAGCCCTGTTGAAAGTCAAGAAGGGCGAGACGATCCGCCTAAAGTTCGTGAATAAGGGCGAAGGAGATCATGAGTTCGTCATGGATCAGTACGCCGCGGTCATGGAACACAAGGCGGTAATGGAGAAGTTCCCAGAGATGGAACATGCCGATCCGAACTCAATCCGACTTGCCCCGGGCGCGTCTGGCGAGATCATCTGGACGTTCGCCAACGCTGGCGATTTCGCGTTCGCTTGCCTTATTCCCGGACACTACGAGTCAGGCATGAAGGGCGACATCAAGGTCGTCGCTCCCTGATTTCTCGTCAACTCTGAGCAAACAGAAGGATATCTGAAATGAAATCGTTTGTGAAAATCACCGCCGCCGCGACCATCGCGCTCGCATTTGCTACCGCGACCCTGGCTGCCGAATATACCAAGGGCGAGGTCACCAAGGTCGACACGAAACAGAAGAAGATCACGATCAAGCACGAAGAACTCACGAACCTCGGCATGCCGGCGATGACAATGGTTTTCGTGGTCGCCGATGATGCGATGCTCGACAAAGTCAAGGAAGGTCAAGCGATAGAGTTCGTCGCGGACCGTGTGAAAGGGCGCATTACGGTCACGGAAATCAAGTAGGCGAGGTGCGGTAGCGGGCCGTCGGAAACGTCGGCCCGCGCCGCCCGTGGCTGCTAAGATCCATTTTGGCCGTCGGGTGACGCACTGTCGGAGCCGAGGACAAGTGCTTTTCGCCTTTCGGAAAGCATTCGGAACGTGCTGGGCCGTATCATCAGTTCGCAGCTTGGCCGCGAGATGAAGCGCTTCAGACGGGACATGCTCCGATAAATCCCGCGAAATCAAACTGCGGCACGATCGTCTGTTGGGACGGTCGATGATCCCTGCTGCCCATTTGGAGGCCAATGTTTGTGGCCCCGAAGCCAAGGACGCGGTCCGCGCCGATGGGTTCACCTATTGAGAAGTCGAGCTGAATACCGATGACATCTAGCAATCGCGCTCGAACCGAGATCGGCGGCCTTATTTCGGAGGTCGAACAGCGCAACGAACTACGCACCGCGCTCTGGCGTTTCGTGGCCTTGTTCGTGTTCGCGCTCTCTGTCGCGCTCGAACCGGACATCGTTAATCACGAGATTCACGTTACCCTGCTGAGCGCCTACGCCGCGATTACCTTTGTAGCTGTGGGCCTGGTGATAACGAGGTTGTTCCGCCCGTGGCTGAATTGGGTCTATGTCGCGGTAGACGCGTCCCTTGTCATCTATCTGACCGCCGAGCATCTTCTTGACCCCACCTCCTCTTTGGTCGATGCACTGGCAACGCCAAGCCTCGTGATCGCGTTCGTGCTTCTTTCACACGCAAGCATGCGCATGCGCGCAGGGCCGGTTGCCGCCTTTGCAATCCTTGTCATTCTCGGTTCCTTGGCCGTCGCCTTGTTGCCGGTTTGGGAGGACGGTTTTGAGGCCATTTTCCGCGTCTCTTGGGAGGAAGTTCAGGCGGCGGTAGTTCGCCTTGCGGCTTTCACCGTCGTCGCGGCGATCCAGATCGTTTTGGTACTCGACATCCAGCGGCTGGTGCAAGAAGCGGTCGCAAGTTCGAGCGAGCGGGCGAACTTGGCCCGCTTCTTTGCTCCCGAGACGGCCGAGCGCCTGGCGACGGGGGGTGCACATCTCGGCCTTCGCCGTCAGGAGGCGGCAATACTGTTCGTCGATATCCGAGGCTTCACCGGACTCGCCGAGACGATGCCGCTTGAGGAGATTGCCATCCTCCTCACCGAATATAGGCGGCGGGTGACGCAAGCCGTATCGGGATGTGACGGGATCGTGGATAAATTCATCGGCGATGGCGTCATGGCTGTGTTCGGGTTTCCTATGCCACTCCCGACCGCCGCGCTCCGGGCCTTCGAATGCGCGGTCGAGTTGTCCAACTTTCTCGAGCTATGGAGCGAGAAAAGGATGCGCGACGGCGGGGATCCCCTAACTTTCGGGATTGGCGTTCACTTCGGCCACGTGATCGGAGGCGTCATACCCGGAGAACTGCATAGTGAGTACACAGTAATTGGCGATTCAGTGAATCTGGCCGCACGGCTTCAGGCCATGTGTAAGCTGACGGATGCCCGCATCGTCATCTCGGACGAACTCGCCTGCAAACTGCCGCGGCATTTGAGGACGCCTGAGTGGCAAACGCTGAGGGCTGCAACCGTCCCGGGCCGATCTGAAACCGTCGACGTCCATCTGCTGCCGATGCAGGCGTCAAAGATACAAAGTTACCAACCACAGGATCCCGACCGGAACGCTTCACGGCCGAACGATGCGCCGCGAGGTGTGCGGCCTGTTGCGGCGACGGTCAGGTCAGAACCTAATCGGCAGCATCAAGGGCATAAGCCGCTATGATTGGTTGGAGATCGGATGATCCGGTGACCTCACGTCACGGATATCATGACGAGGGGGCCGCGCAGAATGTTATCCAGAGATTCTCTTTCCAATCGTCAGGTGCGGAACGGCTTAGAGGCATCTCTATAGGATATCTTCGCGCGCCCACGCTCACATACGCCGGATAATTGCAGCGAACGCGTGCACGATGCTTGCCGGTATCTTCGTACCTGATGGCGCCGTTCGCGTCTGTTTCGACTAAGCCAATAGCGACGTCGAAGTCATAGTCCCCATCTCGCGAGACGCTATTGTTCAGGATGCTAAGCTGGACCGAGGTGGCATCTGGAAAATTGGCAGTGTAAAAGATCAGTTGCTCCGCCGCCATCGAGGGCGTAGCCACCAACACGCCGGCAAAAAATGGAATGGCGCGCATCTCCTCCTCCCGAGGATCCAAAACCAGACTATCATCTCTCGCGTCGATATTCGAATCGAATCTCCGTTTCGGAGTGGGCGGAGGCATCCAGAAAGGCCGGATATTCCTCGACGTGCGCAGCGCTTGAGGCGGTCGTATGAAGTCTTTGCCGCGGCGATTAGGCATCGTGAAGAACGAAATCGCTTCTTCTTTGCATCGGCTCGAAGTGATCAAAGCATGAGTGGAAGCGTTGGCGGCGATGGCTTTTGCGCGATTTCACAAGAAGGTCATAAACACCCGAGACACTATCGCGCGGTGGCTGCCTATGCCAAAGTGTAAACGATGACGAATTCGTTCGGTTTCGGAAGGGTGCTCTTGTTGCTGGCCGTGTTTGGGCTGGCCTTTGCACCTTTGGGAGCTTCGTCTTCGAGCGCTGCTGTTGCCGGGTCGACTTTATCCATCATGCAGGGCGACATGCCCTGCTGCCCGGACGGCAAGCCAATGGTGCCGGACTGCGGCAAGGATTGCCCGCTCGCGGTCCTGTGCGTGTCGGGCCTCGGCAGCGTTCCGGTTCCCGAAACGCCGACGTTCCTCGTCCAAGCCCCGAGCGGAGAGGAGTTCCTCGACGGCAGGGAAGCGGTCCTTTCGTCGCTTATCGGGAAACCCCCGCCCAGACCACCCAAAGCCTGACTGTCACAGGCGCTTCCAGCGCCGGAATCCGTGCGGCCGAATGCTGCGCGGGCGGAGTCGCATGGTGTCTGCCATGCCAATGCCGTGCGCAACAGCTCAATGACATTCGGAATCTTGAAAACATGAAATCGAATTTTTCCCCACGCGCTGCGACGCTTGCGTTCGCATCCGTCATCGCGGCTTCCCAAGCGGCCAAGGCCGCGCCCGAGGACTACGAATTCCAACTCGTCGAGAACGAGATCAAGGAAGGGAACGGTGCAGTCGTCGCCGTCAGGCTCCTCGACAAGAGGACAGGCGCTCCGGTGAACAACGCTGTCGTATTCGCCACCAGAATGGACATGGCTCCGGATGGAATGGAGGCGATGGCGGCGCCCGTCGAGGTGCTGCCATCCGAGGAGTCCGGCATTTATCGCTTCAAGACCAACCTCATCATGGCGGGAGGCTGGCGCTTCTCGATCGCTGCGAAGGTCCAGGGCGAGAGCGAAACGGTCGAGCGCCGCCTGGAATTCAAGGCCGTCAATGAATAAGCTCGGCTCATTCCTGACCCTCGCCGTATTGGCGGCCGGGGCGGGCGCCGGCGGATACTCGGCCGGACAACAAGATCTGTCCGTCTCGGACGTCGTGCAAATGATTGAGACGACCATCGGGCGCCCGCTCGACGCGGGACCGAAGCCGGCGACTGCCGATCCGACTCCCTCTGGTCCCGTCATCTACTACCGCCATCCCGACGGAGATCCCGCCTATTCGTCGACGCCAAACCGCACCGAAGATGGCCGGGATTTCGTCGCGGTCCTGGCGAGCGAAGACGTTAGCTTCGAGGTTCGACCCAAGATGAAAGCAGGCGGCGAAGCGGTGGCGCCGAGCGAGCGGAAGATCCTTTACTACCGAAATCCTATGGGACTGCCAGACACCTCGCAGACACCCAAGAAAGACTCCATGGGGATGGACTACATCCCTGTCTTCGACGGCGAGGCGGATGACGGGTCGACCGTCAAGGTGTCGGCAGGGAAGCTGCAACGCACAGGCGTGAAGACAGCGCTTGCCACCAAAGGCGCGATTGTGCGCCCGGTCCGTGTTCCCGGCACAGTCACGCTGGACGAACGCCGCGTCAGCGTCGTGTCGATCCGCACCGAGGCGTTCCTCGAGGAGGTGGCGGCCATCACCACAGGAGATGTAGTCGAGCAGGGTCAGCCGCTCGTGCGCTTTTATGCCAAAGAAATCGCCGCAGCCGGGGCGCTCTACGCTGCTGACCTGAAAAGCGGTGGCGGACGCAAAGCCGCCACCGGAAGTTTCCAACGCCTCGAAAATCTCGCCGTCCCGGTCGAGGCGATCGAGGAAATCGAGAAGACGAAGAAAGTGCCGATATCGGTCACGCTGACGGCCCCCCGAAGCGGCGTCGTCCTCGAACGGATGGCCGTCGACGGGATGATGGCCAACGCAGGAGAAACGCTGTTCCGGATCGCCGATGTCTCCGTCGTTTGGGTAGTGGCGGACGTGCCGGAATACGAGTTGAGCTCGGTTCGGGTCGGGGACAAGGCAGCTGTGCGCATTCGCAGCCTGCCGGGCAAGGCGTTCGAGGGCACGGTTAGCCTGATCTATCCCGAAATCCAGGGCCAGACGCGCACCGCGCGGCTGCGCATCGAGCTGCCCAATCCCGATCGGCTGCTAATGGCGAACATGTATGCCGAGGTCGAGGTCGCCACCGGCGCGACCGAGCCGGTCGTGACGGTCCCTGACGGTGCCGTCATCGACACGGGCGCGCGCCAGATCGTGATCGTCGACAAGGGTGAAGGCCGCTTTGAGCCGCGCGACGTGAAGATCGGCCTGCGCGGCGAACGCATGACCGAAATCATGGAGGGCATCGTCGAGGGCGAACGCATCGTCGTCTCGGCGAACTTCCTGATCGATGCCGAAAGCAATTTGAAAGCAGCCCTCAGCGCTCTGACGCCTGCGGAGGCGCAGCCGTGATCGCGAATCTCATCGCCTGGTCGGCGCGCAATCTTGTTCTTGTCTTCTTTGCCACGGCGCTCGCAGCTGCCGCAGGGATTTATGCGGTCCGGACCTTGCCGCTCGACGCCATACCGGATCTCTCCGACGTCCAGGTAATCATCTTCACCGATCATCCGGGCCAAGCCCCGCAGGTGGTCGAAGATCAAGTCACCTATCCGCTGACAACCTCAATGCTCACCGTTCCAAGATCCAAGGTGGTCAGGGGCTTCTCCTTCTTCGGTGTGTCCTTCGTCTACGTGATCTTCGAAGACGGCACCGATCCCTATTGGGCGCGGAGCCGAGTGCTCGAATATCTGAACGCGGCCGCCAGCCGTCTGCCCGATGGCGTCTCCCCGGCGCTCGGACCGGACGCGACGGGCGTCGGCTGGGTTTACCAATACGCCGTCGTTGCCAAGGAATTGTCGCTCGCGGAACTCCGCTCCCTACAGGGACTGGGTCGTGCGCTTCGCAGTCTCGAAGGCGGAAGGCGTGTCCGAGGTCGCGAGCGTCGGCGGCTTCGTCAAGCAATACTCGATCGTGGTCGATCCGGCGCGAATGCGGGCCCAGGGTGTGACGCTTTCGGAGATCGGCGAAGCGGTCCGCACCAGCAATATGGACACGGGCGGCCGCACGGTCGAGATCTCCGAGTTCGAGTTCATGGTGCGTGGACGTGGCTACCTGAAGAGTGTGTCCGACCTCGAAAGCATCGTGTTGAAGTCGGTCAGCGGCGTACCGCTGCGATTGGGTGACGTCGCCAAGGTCGAGATCGTGCCTGACGAACGCCGCGGCATCGCCGAACTGAATGGGGAGGGCGAGGTTGCGAGCGGCATCGTGCTGCAGCGGGTCGGCGCGAATGCGCTGACCGTCATCGAGAACGCCAAGGAGAGCCTGGCCGAGATCGAAAAGAGCCTTCCAGGCGGGGCCGAGATAATGCCGGTCTACGATCGGTCGGAACTCATCGACGCCGCGATCGAGACTTTGAAGTCGACGCTGGTGGAGGAGAGCATTGTGGTCGCCCTCGTCACCATCGTCTTTCTGCTTCATGTGAGAAGTGCATTGGTCGCCATCATCATGCTGCCCGTCGGCATCCTGATGGCCTTTGCCGCTATGAAGCTGCTTGGTCTCGGCTCCAACATCATGAGCCTGGGCGGCATCGCGATCGCCATCGGCGCGATGATCGACGCGGCGATCGTCATGATCGAGAACGCCCACAAGCACCTGGAACGCGCGCCTCCGGGCAAGCCCCGCATCGAGGTGTTGATCAAGGCTGCAGGCGAGGTAGGGCCAGCGCTGTTCTTCAGCCTGCTCATCATCACCGTCTCGTTTCTGCCGATCTTCACGCTGGAAAGCCAGGAAGGCCGTCTGTTCGGTCCGCTCGCCTTCACCAAGACGTTCGCCATGGCGGCGGCCGCGCTGCTCTCGGTGACGCTGGTGCCGGCCCTGATGGTGATGCTCGTGCGCGGCCGGATCGTGCCAGAGCACAGAAATCCGCTCAACAGGCTGCTTATCGGGCTCTACCGGCCGATCATCGCCGGCGTACTGAGGGCAAAGACGTTCACGATCCTGCTCGCGATTGCCGCCCTTGCTGTGACCGTCTGGCCGGCGCGCCAGCTCGGCAGCGAGTTCATGCCGAGTCTCGACGAAGGAACGTTAATGTACATGCCGACGACACTGCCGGGCCTGTCCGTCACGAAAGCCGCCGAACTGATGCAGATGCAGGATCGGATCATCAAGTCATTCCCTGAGGTAGAGTCTGTCTTCGGCAAGGCGGGCCGGGCACAGACCGCGACCGACCCCGCGCCGACCGAGATGTTCGAAACGATAATCAACCTGAAACCGAAATCAGAATGGCGGCCCGGAGTCACATCGGAAGGTCTGAAAACCGAGATGGACGCCGCGCTGCAGTTTCCAGGTGTTTCAAATGCCTGGACCATGCCGATCCGCGCCCGCATCGACATGCTGTCGACGGGCATACGCACGCCCGTTGGGGTCAAGGTCTACGGCACCGATCTCGCTCAAATGGAAAATGTCGCGCGCCAGATCGAGGCGGTACTGAGGGCCGTGCCCGGCACGTCCAGCGCCTACGCCGAGCGGGTGATCGGAGGTTACTATCTCGATATCGTTCCCGACCGGACCGCCCTCGGCCGCTATGGGCTGTCGGTCGGCGACGTGCAGGATGTGATCTCCATGGCGCTCGGCGCAAAGGTCATCACGTCCACGGTCGAGGGCTGCGAACGCTATGGTGTCGCCATCCGCTATCCGCGCGCGCTGAGAAGCGATCCCGGCGCAATCGCCCGCGACGTGCAGATCGCGCTGCCTGGCGGCGGCTTCGTGCCCCTCGGGGAAGTTGCCAAGGTCGAACTCACGCGCGGCGCGACCTCGATCCGCACCGAGAACGGACAACTTGCAGTCTACATCTTCGTCGACATCGCCGGCCGTGATCTCGGCGGCTACGTCGGCGAGGCGCAACAGGCCGTCGCCGCAGAAGTAAAACTGCCGCCAGGTTATTTGGTCGCCTGGAGCGGGCAGTTCGAATATCTCGAACGTGCCCATGCACGGCTGAAGATCGTCGTGCCACTAACGCTCGCGCTGATCTTCCTGCTGCTCTACCTCAACTTCCGGGCGCTGACCGAGACGCTGATCGTCATGCTGTCGCTGCCATTCGCAATCGTCGGCGGCATTTGGATGATGTGGTGGCTGGGCTTCAACATGTCGGTCGCGGTCGCGGTGGGCTTCATTGCGCTGGCCGGCGTGGCCGCCGAAACCGGGGTCATTATGCTGATCTATCTGGACAACGCGTGGAGCGAGGCGAAGGCCAGATGTGTGGCCGGGAAGCGGAGTTTGACCAAGATGGACCTGAACGAGGCGATCATGTTCGGCGCCGTCGAGCGCGTGCGGCCGAAAATGATGACCGTCGTCGCCATCATGGCGGGCCTCCTGCCAATCCTGTGGAGCACGGGAACCGGATCGGAGGTTATGCAACGGATAGCCGTCCCCATGATCGGCGGCATGATTTCTTCGACGATCCTGACGCTCGTCGTGATTCCCGCCGTCTACGGCATCGTCAAGGGCTGGCGGTTGCCGATCCGGAGTGCGGTCGAGGAGCCAAGAGCAGACTTTCGGGTGAAATTGGCCGCGGAATAAGGGCGAAAAATGATGGATCAGATGATGTCGGGCGGAATGTAGGGAATGGGCCTGGCAGGCTTCATCCTCCTCGTCCTTGTCGCGCTGGCAATCGCCGCCTTGGTCAAGTTCGTGTTCTTCAGATGACATTCGCAGTAGCGAGGGCGCGCGGTCTGAACCGGGCGCCCTCTGATGAGATCTACGCCGCCATTTTCCGGCAGCTCTCTGCACAGCGACGGCAGGCCTCTACGCATTCCTGCATGTCACCGAGACGCTCGCAGTCATCCGCGCATTCGTTGCAGATCTCCGCGCATTCGCCGCAGGTATGCTTGTGGTGCTCGGAACCGATGAGCATGAAATGCGCCGATGTCCAGCAGATCTCGGCGCACGCCATCATCAACGTGAAGTGTTGTTTTTCGGTGTGTTGACCGCCCAGTTCCAGGCAGTGGCCCATCGCGGTCGAAAGGCACACGGAATAGCAGCGCAGGCATTCGTCGATGCAGCTTTTCATTTCGGGGCTAAGGTGATGCATGGGGGTGTCCTTTCTTCGATCCTAGGAGCGCGCTACGGCGCCTCCTAACGATCACTTCGCGTTCGTCTCAAGCCACTGCTTGAACTCGCCGATTTCCTTGGTCTGGGCGGCGATGATCGTCTGAGCCATCTTCTTGGGCTTCGTCGTTGTCGCCGTATTTCAGCTCGACTTCGGCCACGTCGATCGCGCCCTGGTGATGCGCAATCATCCCGCAAGCGAAGGCGACATCAGGGTCTTTGGCCATCATGCCTTGCATCATGGCAGGATGCATCTTCATCATTGCCGCCATGTTGGCCTTGTGCGCTTCATCCATGCCCGACATGTCCATGTTGGCCATTCCCGGCATGGTGTGCCCGGCTGATGCGCCTTGATCTCTACACGCGATCGTTTGAGGTAAACCCGAACCCTTCTCCACTTATCAATCGAGCCAAGCTTTACAGGTGGCAGCTCCGTTTCGACAAGGCGATCGACGACCTTGAGCAAGCCTCTTATCTGGACAAGAGCCAAGGCGACGAGTTCTCCGTGACCATCGCAAATGAACTCAAGCTCTGCAGAAACATCGCCCGGCGCAGGTTCGACGGAACCAGAGAGAAGATGATTGCCGATCTGCGACGTCGCGGAGAAGACGCCTACGACGAGGTGGCGGAACGCTTGATCGACGTTATCTTCAAAGGGAACAAGCCCTTCGAGATGTTCCATGTCATGAACGAACTCGACTCGATCAAGAAGTTCGAGAGGATTGAAGACTTTCCGGAAGCCGAGCTTTTCGCCTCCATGATACCTCAGTCGAACGTCGACCAAGCAATGCAGCACGAAGAGGCGATGCACGGATTCAGGGAAACCGACCTGTTTTTCAAGTCGATGATCTGTGTCTATGACTATCCGGACATGACGAAGCTGCGTTGCCGAATCCTCTACAACATCTGCTATGATGAGCCGCCTCAAACCAAGTGAGGTGATCTTTCACCCGTATCGACCTCTTTCAAGAGTCCGTCCCGTTACTCGCGACTGGCGGGCGATGCGGCGGATGAGGAAGGAGCATCATCAGGTAATATGCCGATATGGAATGTCCGCTTCGAGGCACGCACTACTGACCTACTGCCGTCTTGTACGGGTCGTCTCCGGCCAGTGGCTGAAGGTCAGCTAATAGGCGCGCTGCGAATGACCGGTAGTGGCGCGACCTGCTCGTTCTGGCAGATGAGCCGAACAGCAGCGTCGCCGCGTGACGTTCGCGACATTCGCATCGCGGCCGCTTCAAACGGCTTGATGTCGCCTTATTTGGTGTTGGAGCAAGCTATCGTGTTAAGATCGCTGGTCGGCACCGTGCTATCTTTAGGGGCAACGCGGCTGCAAATGCCGGTTCGTACGCATGAGTATACTGCCAAGCTGACCGCAGAAGACAATGCAAAGATTTTCTTGCCGCAGATTTTCGCAAAAGCAAGGAGACGTTCATGAGCGCAAGTGGCCGATATCTCCGGAGCCTGATTGCATGCATGCTTGCCTGTGTCTTCTGGGTGGATACCGCTTCAGCGCAGTCGAATAACGCCGGCTGTACGTTCCGACTGGTAGCAGGTACGTCCCGACAAATTCTGAGATGCCGGGAAGGCCTTACCATCATTGCGGAAGATGGCGCTCGTTTTGCACTGGTGGACCGTGATCGAAATGGTAGTGCCGATGCGGTCACATTACGGCGCAAGGCGCTGTTGCTCGATGCTCCAGCCGGCAGGGTCCGGGGTGGCTTCGCTGTCGTCACCCCGCAGGCGATCGCCGCGGTGCGAGGCACAAAATGGGCAGTCGACGTTGCCCGTGGCAAGACGTCTGTTTTCGTCGTCAAAGGTCGCGTCGCCGTGCAAAGGCCGGCGTCCAATGCTGGCGTAGTCCTCGGGCCGGGCGAAGGCGTCGATGTGGAAGCCGGAACAGGCACACTGACGGTCAAGCGCTGGCCCACCGCACGTGTTTCGGCTTTGATGGCCCGTTTCGGTCAGTAAGCTAAATGAGCGGGCGAGCGCTTCAGACGCTGATTGCGCTCGTTCTGGCGGGTCTTTGGGGGGCCGGCCTTGGCTTTGCGCACTGGCGCGGCAACATGTGGTCCCTCGATCGCGTCGAAGCAACGATGACGGATCTTCGAACGCTTGTTCGGGGAACGGCAAAGCCGCCGGAGCTGATTACCATTGTCGCAATAGACGACGAAACAGTCCGAAACGACGGCCGCTATCCCCTCAGCCGCGCCACGCTTGCCCGGATTGTCGATACGATAGCTCACTTTGGGCCGAAAGCCATTGCGGTCGACCTGCTGCTGGTCGATCCCGGGAAAAAAGATGATGATGAGGCGCTCGCGCGTTCGCTTCGTGGGACTTCAAGCGTAATCGCTGCTGCAGCGGTCTACTCGGGAGGTAAACAATCGATTGCAGTCGAGGGCGATGGCCCTCTCGCCCGAGTGCCGAATGCCAAGCGGTTTCTGTGGCCCCTGGAAGCGTTCTCGGATATCGCCGCTGTCGGCGTCGTGAACGTGGTTACCGACTGGACGGGAACGCCTCGGTTCGTCCCGTTGCTGTTTCGGGCCGGAGATCGGACGGAAGCGTCTTTCTCCCTGCGCGTTGCCGCCATGGCGGTGGGAGAGGATCCGGGAATTGCGCCCGACTATCTATCTCTGGGTGGACAGCGGATTCGGACGGACATTGGTCACATACTCCCTCTGACATTCTATGGCCCCCGCGGCACGATCCGCACGATCAGCGCCACGACGGTTCTGGGGGGCCAAGTCGATGGCGGCATTATTCGGGATCGAATTGTTGTGATCGGTGCCACTGCAACCGGCACCGGCGATGTTTTCCCGACACCGTTTGATCCCGTGCTCCCAGGCGTCGAGGTCATGTCGACGGCCATTGCCCATCTGATGACCGGCGACGGCATAGTGCGAGATCAGTACGTTCGCCTTGCAGATGCCGGCTTTGCAGTGGTGCTGCCAGTGGTTCTTGTGGGGCTGTTGGCATGGCGTCGCAACGCCATCGGCCTTGCGGCGATCGTCGGCGTGGTTGTGATCTGGTTCGTGCTCAATATGACCGCATTCTCACACCATATCTGGCTGAGCGCGGCGTTGCCGATGGCCGCCGCCATTCCGCCAGCTATTTTGTTCGGGGCCGCGCAGCTTTGGTTGGGCAGGAACCAGGCCCAGTATTTCGCCACGCAGAGCGAATTGCTTCAACGAGTTCAGGCCCCGGGCCTTGCGGGGTGGCTCGCGAAGCATGGCGACTTTCTCCTGGAACCTGTCCGGAGGGACGCCGCCATCATATTCATTGACCTGTCCGGTTTCACCGGACTGAGCGAAACATTGGGGCCGAACGCCACACGCGAACTTTTGAACACGTTCCATGCGTTGGTGGACGAAGAGGTGACAAGCTGTGGTGGCGTTGTCACGAATTTCATGGGTGACGGAGCCATGATCTTGTTCGGTCTACCGGAAGCAGCGACAGATGATGCCTTCAATGCTGCCCGCTGCTGCGCAGCGCTCTCCAGCCGTACCAACAACTGGCTCGTCTCGTTGCCCGCATCAACTGCATCGAGGCTCGGCTTCAAGATCGGAGCGCATTACGGAACAATCGTTGCGTCGAGACTCGGTGGCAAAGGCCGTCAGCACATCGCGACTACTGGTGATACGGTTAACGTCGCCAGTCGCTTGATGGAGATCGCGGCCGAGCAAAATGCCGAAGTCGCAGTGAGCGACAAAATGGTGCAAGTCGCCGGCCGCGACTGCGAGTTGTTCAAATCTGGTGCTCTAAGAGGACCTGTGCAAGCACAGGTCCGCGGGCGTTCAGGCTCGCTCGCAATCTGGCTGTGGCAGAGTTCGCAGACGCTGTAGGATACTAGGCCCCGTGAACAATGATGGTACCGGAATGTCTGAATGGCGCCCATTTGGCCGCGACACTTCAAATCCTGCCTGAGGCCTCGGCCAACCCGAACGGGAGATTTTGAAAAATCCGCATTGATGGAAGGCGGCTTCGGGTCATCAGCGCTGTGCCGCGAATGTCGGCTATCGGGCAGCAAAATGGGCTGGCGAAGGTCGCCTTTGGGTTAGAACTTCCGGTTCAGGCTGTGCGGCGGAAAGACAGAGAGAGGTCGAACCTTGCCGATCAGGTATCGGCGAAACGCTACCGTGAATCTGTGTCCCAATAATGGACAGGGGCCCAGTTGCACCGTCGCCATCGAGGGCGTAGCCACCAACACGCCGGCAAATAATGCAAGGGCGCGCATTTCCTGCTCCCGGGGAGGCGAGACCATTGCCTCTCGCGTCGACATTCGATTCACTGTTCCAGGCAGTGGGCCGAGGCATTCAGATGCGTATTGCGTTGCATGTCTCTTCCTTTCGTTATCTCGAGTCGGGACCATCAATGGCAAATCCTCCGCGCCGACCGACAAATCCAATGGCTGCCGCCGAAGCCGCCTTCAAGCCTGCCAAGAAGCCGGCCGCACCGGTTCGCGAAACCGCAGCTGCTCCAAATGTCAGAGAGCTTGTTTCAATCAGGATTGATCGAGCTGTCCTGGATTACTTCCAGGGCGACGGACCGGGCTGGCAGGACCCTATTAACGACGCTTTGCGAGCCATCGTCGAGAAGCGGATCGCCGCCGAGGACGACCGTTCAGACGCCATCACCTAAAGCGCGTCGCGTTTGACCGGCCTCATGCGACGCGCTTTAGGTTGTTGTTTTATGCATGTCGTAAATCGCAAAACCGCTGCACACCCTCGGGTCAGGCCCGGGTCAGGCCCGGGGGCATGCTTTTGCGCGACATGCATTAACGCAAATGCGAGCGCCTGGCGCGATCGCGAGATGGGTTTCGGTCAAGCCGGCAAGGATCGCAGTCCGGTCAGAGGGCTCGTCTCAGGCACAGGCGCCGGGGCAAGCTGCTTGGCCATGTCGATAAGCGGCAGCCTGATGATCGCGCGAAGGCCGTTGCTCCGGTTTTCCAGCACGATGTCGCCGCCGTGGTGGCGGGCGATGGCGCGGGCAATTGACAGGCCGAGCCCGACGCCGCCGGTCTCCCGGTTGCGCGACTGCTCCAGGCGAAAGAAGGGCGCGAACACCTGTTCCATTTCGCCTGGCGGAATGCCGGGCCCGGCGTCCTCGACCACAATGTCCAGGCTGTCGGCACTCCTGACCAGGCTCACCTTGGCCTGCTCGCCATAGCGGACGGCATTTTCGACGAGGTTGCGGATCGCCCGGCGTAGCGAGTCCGGCCGGCAGCGGTACAGCACCTTGGGCCCGTCGCTGACAGTGACGTTTTGGCCCAGCTCCTCGAGGTCGTCGCAGAGGCTGCCGACCAGCGCCGAAAGGTCGACGGTTCGCGTCTCCTCCACCGCGGCGTCCTCGCGCGCAAAAGCGAGCGCTGCTTCCGTCATCGTCTGGATTTCCTCGATGGTCTTCAGCATCTTTTCCTGGAGATCGTGATCCTGGACGAACTCGGCGCGCAGCCGCAGCGAAGTCAGCGGCGTGCGCAGGTCGTGGCTGATCGCCGCCAGCATACGCGTGCGGTCCTCGACGAAGCGCTGCAGGCGCTCCTGCATGCGGTTGAACGCCTCGGCGGTCTGGCGGATGTCGTCCGGCCCGGATTCCGGCAGCCGCGGCACGGCCTCGCCGCGGCCGAACAGTTCAGCGGCATTGGCGAGCCGTCGCAGCGGACGCGCGATTGCCTGCGCCCCGAAAATCGCTATGGCGGACAGGATGAGCGCGGTGAGCGACAGCGATATCGCCGATTGCGTTGTCCAGAAGGCACTCGGAATCACCTTGGCGTAGGCCGCGTTCAGCCAGGTGCTGTCGTCGAGGCGGACGGAAAGCCCCATGCCGTTTGGGGCGCCGTCCATATAAAGGAACTTGGCAGGTCGGGTGAACGGGCTGCCACTGCCGGACAGGTCCAGCATGCGCGGCGGCACCGAAGGGTCGGCGGCAGCGACTGCGTTCGAAGCCTGCCCGTTCATGTAGGCGGCATATTTGGCGGCAATCCCGGGCAGCGGCTTGGCGAGCTGCGTCAGCGCCTCCTGTTGCCAGGCGAGGGGATTGCTCGGCCCGTCGTGCGAGGTCCAGAAGCGCGTATAGGCCGTGCCGCTGACGTTGAGGATGTCGGGTCGAAGCGAGGGCGGCGTCGTGTCCAGCAAAATGGCAAGGGAGGACGTGCGGCTGACGAACTCGCCCTTGGCCGCCGCGTGCAGGGCTTGTCCGCGTTCGTCCCACGAGATCAGGAAGGTGATCGCCTGCGACAGGGCGAGCGCAAGCAGCACCAGCATGAGGAAGCGGGCCGCCAGGCTGCGTCTCCACAACAGCATCATGCCTGGGCCACCTCGGCGGTGAAGCAGTAGCCGCCGCCCCAGTGCGTCTTGATCAGCATCGGATTCTTCGGGTCCGCCTCGATCTTCTTGCGCAGCCGGCTCACCTGGTTGTCGACGGCCCGGTCGAAACCGTCGGCCGAGCGCCCGGCGGTGAGGTCGAGCAACTGATCCCGGCTGAGCACGATCCCGACATGCTCGATAAAGGCGGTGAGAAGGCGGAATTCGGCCGTGCTGAGCGCGACCGCCACGCCGTCGAGCCCGACCAGCTCGCGGCGGCCGACATTCAGGGTCCAGCGGTCGAAGCGCAGCGCGTTCGACTTGAGCCGACCGCGCTGCGGCGGCAGGCTGTGGACGCGCCTGAGCACAGCCTTGATCCGCGCCAGCAGTTCCCTCGGATTGAACGGTTTGGTCAGGTAGTCGTCGGCCCCGATCTCGAGGCCGACGATCCGGTCGACCTCCTCGGCCATGGCGGTAAGGAAGATGATCGGAACGTCGACCGTTCCGCGCACGTGCCGGCAGGCGGCAATGCCGTCCTCGCCAGGCATCATGACGTCGAGGACGATAAGATCGGGCAGGCTGCGGTCGAGCAGCCGCTTGAGCGCGGCCGTGCTGTCGGCGACGCTGACGCGATAACCTTGCTGGGTGAGGTATTTCCCGACCAGGTCGCGGATGTCCCTGTGGTCGTCGACGACCGCGATGTGCTGCGCCGCTTCCATACAATGCTCCAAAGCCGCCGCTGAATAGTCGGCCAGTATCGACGATATCTAGTTTGCGTCTACACGGATGATCACCTTCTGCGCCACGGCGGCAATCTCGCGCGGCATCAACAAAGCGTGAGAAGTGTAACGAAATGTATCAGAGCGCAGCGCCTGCGACAGCTTGCGATGAACTGCCGGTCGTCGGGACAAGGTTCTGCGACAGCTTCCGCCTAACTTGGCCTCGTCGCTAGCCCGGACTTCCAGTCTTTGCCGCCAGGCCATGCCGTGCGGCATCCGGACGGAGGTCCTCGCCAGCCTTTGATCGAAAGGATTGCACAATGGCCAGATTGATCATCAACGGCACGCCACGTGACATCGAGGTCGATCCGGATACGCCGCTGCTGTGGGTGATCCGCGAGCAGATCGGGCTTACCGGGACGAAATACGGTTGCGGCGTTGCCGCCTGCGGCGCCTGCACCGTCCATATAGACGGCGTCGCCACGCGCTCCTGCGTGCTGCCGGTGAGCGCGGTCGAGCCGGACCAGCAAATCACCACTATCGAGGGGCTTTCGCCGGACAGCTCGCATCCGGTCCAGCAGGCCTGGCTGGCGCTCGACGTGCCGCAATGCGGCTACTGCCAGGCCGGCATGATCATGGCTGCGGCGGGTCTGCTCATGCAGAACCCCAACCCCGTGGACGAGGACATCAACGCCGAGATCACCAACATCTGCCGCTGCGGCACCTACAACCGGGTGCGCGCCGCGATCAAGCTGGCCGCCAAAGCCGGCGAAGCCACGCAACGCGGTTGAGGAGAACAGTCATGAACGCCACAATTTCCCTCTCCCGCCGCAGCTTCATCATCGGCGTGGCCGCCACGGCCGGCGGCTTGTCCCTCGGATTCAACGTGCCGTTCATCAAGCCGGCACGCGCCGAGGGCAGCAAGGCGGCGCCGGAGATCAATGCCTGGGTGGTGATCAGGCCCGACGATACGGTGGTCATCCGCATCGCCCGCTCCGAGATGGGGCAGGGGACGCTGACCGGCCTGGCGCAACTCGTCGCCGAGGAGCTGAACTGCGACTGGTCCAAGGTCACGACCGAATATCCGTCGCCGGCCCAGAACCTGGCGCGCGACCGCGTGTGGGGTAATTTCTCGACCGGCGGCAGCCGCGGCATCCGCGAGTCACACGAGTATGTGCGCATTGGTGGCGCCGTTGCGCGCGAGATGCTGATCGCCGCCGCGGCCGCCGAATGGGGCGTGCCGGCCAGCGAATGCACGGCAAGGATGGGCATGGTCACGCATGCAGCATCAGATCGCGCCACCTTTTATGGCCAGTTGGCTGCCGCCGCCGCGCGAATGACGCCGCCCACCAATGTCACGCTCAAGGACCCGAAGGATTGGACCATAGCCGGCAAGCCGCTGCCGCGGCTCGACACGGCCGACAAGCTCAACGGCAGCCAGGTCTACGGCGCCGATCTCAAACTGCCGAACATGCTCAACGCGGCGATCCGGGCCTGCCCGTATTTCGGCGGCAAGGTGGAGAGCTTTGACGCGGCGGCGGTGGCGGGCATGCCGGGCGTGCGCACTGTCGTTCAGGTCGACGAGACCGCCGTTGCGATTGTCGCCGACACATGGTGGCGGGCGAAGACCGCTCTCGATGCCTTGCCGATCGTCTGGGACGAAGGTCCCAACAGGCAGGTCACCAGCGCCTCGATCGCGGCGATGCTCGAAGAGGGGCTCGGCGCAAATGACGCCTTCGTCGGCGCCAGGCAAGGTGACGCCGGTGCTGCCCTGTCCGCCACCGACCAGACGGTCACCGCGACCTATGCTTTCCCCTACCAGAACCACGCGACCATGGAGCCGATGAACGCGACGGCACTCCACACGCCGGAGCGCTGCGAGGTATGGGTGCCGACCCAGAATGGCGAGGCGAGCCTTGCTGCAGCGGCCGAGGCCGCCGGCCTGCCGGTGCAGCAATGCGAGGTGCACAAGATCCATCTCGGCGGCGGCTTCGGCCGGCGCGGCAACTTCCAGGACTATGTGCGCCAGGCGGTCAGCATTGCCAAGCAGGTGCCGGGGACGCCGGTAAAGCTCATGTGGTCGCGCGAAGAGGATATGCTGCACGGCGCCTATCACCCGACCACCCGATGCCGGCTGACGGGCGCGCTCGACGCCGATGGCAACCTGACCGCTCTGCACATGCGCATCTCCGGCCAGTCGATCCTTGCCGCGGTGCGGCCGGAAGCCATGCAGAACGGCATGGACCCGGTCGTCTTCCAGGGGCTGGTCCTCAGCGGCACGGAAGGCACGCTGGGATATACGGTGGACAATCTGCTTGTCGACCATGCCATGCGCAACCCACCGATCCCGCCAGGCTTCTGGCGCGGCGTCAACCTCAACCAGAATGCGCTCTACGTCGAGTGTTTCATGGACGAACTCGCCCATGCGGCCGGCGTCGACCCGCTCGCCTTCCGCCGCAAGCTGATGGCCAAACATCCGAAGCATCTCGCCGTGCTGGAGGCGGTTGCCGAACGGATCGGCTGGGACACCCCGCCGGCGGCCGGCGTTCACCGCGGCCTGGCGCAGATCATGGGCTTCGGCAGTTATGTCGCGGCGGCAGCGGAGGTTTCGACCATCGACGGGCAGCTCAGGATCCACCGCATCGTGGCGGCCACCGATCCGGGTCATGTCGTCAACCCCGCACAGGTGGAGAGGCAGGTCGAGGGCTCTTTCGTCTACGGCCTTTCCGCCTGCATCTACGGCGAATGCACCGTCAATGGCGGCCGCATGGAGCAGGAGAACTTCGACAGCTACGAGGTCGTGCGCATGGCCGACATGCCGGAGGTGGAGACGATCATAATGCCATCCGGCGGCTTCTGGGGCGGCGTCGGCGAGCCGACTATCGCGGTCGCTGCGCCGGCTGTCCTCAATGCGATCTTCGCCGCCACCGGAAAGCGCATTCGCACGCTGCCGCTGAAGAACCATGACCTCGCATGACATGGAGGCGCTCGAAGAACAGGCGCGGCGGACGATCGTGCGTCCCGTTCTGCTTACGGGGCTCGTGGCCAGCGCGTCGGCGTGGGCCGACGCGGCGCCTGGTGCGACGGCGTGCACCTGGCTGTCACCGGCCGGCGGCGCTCGGCAACAACCTGGCCGTAATCGCCGAGCACCAAGTGCCCGTCTTGATCGATGGGTTTTCCAAACAATGCGACCAGGAGCGCGAGACGCCCCAGCTCGTGCGTTCTGTGCTTGTGGGTCTTCGATCGATCTGCGCCTGCTTCAGGTCTTCTTCCAACTTTGCAGAAGCGGGCCTCTGCTCCCATAGACGGGATCCTTGCGTGGACGACTTACCTTCTTGGTCGTCGCGAGCGCGCGATCATGCTCCTGGGCAGTCGTGCATTCGTCATAGGTCCCAAATGGAGGGTAGGCGCCGACAACTAGAAAATCGTCGGATGCCGAAAGGCATTGGTGCCCGGTGCCGGCCGGAAGAACCGCGACGTCGCCGGCCTTCAGGGACAGGGTTCGGCCCTTTTTGCCTCCAAACCGGACTTTGGCCGTACCGGCCGCAACCCCGAGCACCTCATGTATTCGCGAATGGTAGTGAACGTAGTCGTAGATGCCATTCCGCCAGCTGTCCCCCCATCCATTGACCTCGAAAAGCTCCTCCAAGACGGCTGTGGGATCAAATTCTTCGGGCAGCCTCACGGCGCCGCGATAGGCGACAAGCGGCCAAAACGGATGATTGGGTACCAGGCCATCATCCTTGAACCAAAACTCATTTGCTTTTCGCCGCCTTACAAGATCGGTTACTTCTTGCCTGCCCGGTGCTGCGAAACCGGTAACCTGCTCGACGGCTTTCTTGGTACTCTGCAGAACGCTCATGATGTAGCCTTGCATTGCTGGTTGTCGGAAGACGAGCCTTCATGCCGATTCAACCGGCTGCATGCCGGTCGGTTCCGCTGCCTGTTGCAGGCCGTCCCTATTCTCTGCAAAACGAGGCGCGCGTGACTCGTGGACGTTCTCGCCTCATGATGAAAAACCAAGGCCTTATCGGCTCCTTGAGACGGGTCATCTTTCGGTGCTGATTCATGACAAACCATTCATGGCAATCTCATGAGCTTCGATGACCTCGACCTGAATTTGCTGCGCGTATTCGACGTAATGATGCGCGAAAGAAGCGTTACGCGTACGGCATGCGAATTGGGAAGAACGCAATCTGCGATCAGTCATTCCTTATCCAGGCTGCGGCACCTTTTCGGCGACAAGCTGTTCACGCGCGATGGAGGAGTTATGAGGCCAACCCCGCGGGCGGTTGAGCTTCTGCCAGACATCTCAGCCGGATTAGCAACGATTCGAGCCTCGATTGATCGCCATCAAACTTTCGATCCCGCAACCACTCGGCGGAACTTTCGTGTCGGACTCACTGACTACCATGCGATGATAATCATACCACGTCTTCTCAGGGAGTTTTCCAGGCAGGCGCCCGGTGCCACGTTGAACATTATTCCAGCGAACGGGCTCGATATTCCGTCCTCGGTTCATCTTCGACAGATCGACTGTGCATTGACTGGAGCAGTGATCAAGGATGACCCAAGCCTGTTGAAGATCGAACTGGGCCAGGATCGTCTCTTCTGCGCAGTTTGGAGCGGCAGCCAAATCGCAAGTTCGGCGATGTCAATGGAGACATATCTGTCAGCGTCTCACTTGCAGGTTTCCGCCGATGGTGTTTCCAGCGGGCTTGCCGATGCCGCCCTCAAGGAGCTTGGTTTGCGGCGGAACGTGGTCGCGACGATATCGAATTATCTGGCACTTCCGTGGGTTTTGCGAGGCACCGAACTTGTTGCTCATTGTGGTGACGGAATCCTCCAAATCCTTGATAAAGCGAGTGAAGTGACGCTCCTTTCGCCGCCCCTGCCGATCCCAAATGTGAGCGCGTGGTTGCTCCTTCATCCGCAGATGGCCACAGACCCAGGGACGATCTGGCTCAAAGAAGTTCTCTCAAATATCTACTCTGAGTCGCAGATAAAGAAGAGAGAAATTGTTTCTGAGAGAGAACAGAGGAAATAAACAGGAGACACACGTCGCGTTGCTCCAATGAAGTGCGCTGGTATGAGAAGATGTGTCTTCAGACAGGGATTAACGGCTGAAACCCTTACGAGCGTAGCCATGTGTATGAGTGGGGCTCATATTCATCATGACGAGAATGAATTTGACCAATAATGACGCTTGCGCAACCTTGGTGCTCCACAAGAGAATAAGGGGAACCAAGATGCAGGCAATTCTCAAAGGACTGGTCGGAGCAGCTATAGGGCTCGTCGCATCCAACGCGTCCGCCGCGACGGTCGAAAATGTCAAGAAGAACGGAGTTCTGACCTGCGGAACCAACTCAGCGACAGCCGGATTCAGCCTTCCGGACAATGAGGGCAAATGGACCGGATTCGTGGTCGACTATTGCCGCGCTGTTGCCGCAGCGGTTCTGGGGGATGCGCAGAAGGTAAGGTTCATTCCGCTTACGCCGAAGGACCGCTTCACCGCCCTACAGTCGGGCGAGATCGATATACTCGCACATAACGCGACCTGGACGTCATCCCGCGACACATCTCTCGGAATACTTTTTGCGGGCACGTATTTCTACGATGGCCAGGGCTTCATGGTCCGCAAAGCAGAGAACATCGGTTCGGCCAAGAATCTGGATGGCGCGTCCATCTGCGTCACTCAGGGCACGACGACCGAGTTGAATCTCGCCGATTACTTCCGGTCGCATTCGATGTCATACTCGACCGTCGGGTTTGCTGATGAAGAAGCCGTCGTAAAGGCCTACGACGAAGGTCGCTGCGACGTCCTCTCCGCTGACACGTCCACCTTGAATGCGTCGCGCCAGCGTATGGCGAAGGCTGACGACAGCGTCGTGCTTCCCGAACTTATCTCCAAGGAGCCGCTTGGGCCTGCCGTGCGGCAGGGCGATGATCACTGGCTCAATGTGGCCAAATGGACGCTCCTTGTCATGGTAGCCGCCGAAGAGTTGGGAATAACCTCTGAGAATGTCGATGAAATGAAGTCGTCGGACAACCCGAACATTCGTCGGCTGCTCGGAGCAGAGGGCAGCCTCGGAAAGGATCTCGGGCTTGGCGATACCTGGTCCGTGGACGTTATCAAGCAGGTCGGCAACTATGGCGAAGTGTTCGATCGCAATATCGGGAAGGCCTCGCCGCTCAAGATGGAGCGCGGCCTGAACGCTCTTTGGAGTGAGGGCGGTCTCCAGTACGCCCCGCCGATCCGCTAGGCTGGGTCGGTCACGAGCCGCCGGCGATTGCGCCGGCGTCTTTCTTCACCAACACAGGAACAGGGTCATGTCCGATGTGCTGCTCGCCGCGCCCTCGCGCAGGAGCCTGTCCCTGCACGACGCCAAGGTCCGCGGCATCATCTATCAGCTTTTGCTGGCTGCCAGCCTGCTGGCTTTGGCCGTGGGCGTTGCCGTCCAGACTGCGTCGAACATGAGGGCACGCGGGATTCCGCTGTCTTTCGGCTTCTGGAACGAGGCCGCCGGCTTCGACATCAATCAGACGCTGATCCCCTACGACACGCTCTCCACCTACGGCCAAGCGTTCTGGGTGGGTGTGGTCAACACGCTCTATGTGAGTTTGCTTGGAATCGTGTTGGCCACAGTCTTGGGCTTTGTCGTCGGCATTGCCCGCCTGTCACCGAACTGGATCGTTTCAAAGGTCGCGGCTTCGTACGTCGAGATCATACGCAACATCCCGTTATTGCTGCAGCTTTTGTTCTGGTACAATGCAGTCCTGAAAGCGCTGCCTGCGCCGAGGGCGTCGATCGAACTCCCCGGCGGCGTCTATCTGAACAATCGCGGTCTCATCATTCCGGAAGTCCAGCTCTACGCAGGAGCAGGTACCGTGGGACTTGCATTCCTGGCGGCTACCATCTTCTGCGTCGCTTATTGGTCTTACGCCAGGCGCGCACAGAACCGCACCGGAAAACAGCTGCCCGTGCTGTGGGTCAGCCTCGCTGCCCTGAATGGACTGCCTCTGACCGTGTTCCTTTTGGTCGGCTCGCCGGTGTCGTTCGTGGTGCCGGAGTTGAAAGGGTTCAATTTCCGGGGTGGGCACCAGCTTTATCCGGAGTTCGCCGCCCTTCTGATCGGTCTCTCCGTCTACACCGCTTCCTTTATCGCGGAAATTGTCCGCAGCGGCATCCAGGCTGTTCCGAAAGGCCAGACCGAAGCCGCCCATGCGCTCGGGCTTGCGCCGGGCAAAACGCTTCGCCTGGTCATTGTTCCGCAGGCACTGCGCATCATCATACCGCCCCTGACTAGCCACTACCTGAACCTCACGAAGAATTCCTCACTCGCCGTGTTTATCGGCTACCCCGACCTCGTTCAGATTTTTGCGGGAACGGTGCTCAACCAAACCGGCGCCGCCGTCCAGGTGATGGCGATCACGCTGTCGGTCTATCTCGCGATTTCCCTCGTCACGTCGATTTCCATGAACGCGTTCAATCAACGTTTCGCGATCGTCGAGAGGTGATGCATGAGCGACCAGTCCCTGCATCCGCCGCTCGTTAACAGCTCGCTTCTGCCCCCGATGGCACCGCCTTGTGGAATCCGGCCGAGCCCGGCGACCTGGATCAGAAAGAACCTGTTCCCGACACCGTTCTCCGGCGCGCTGACGATCTGCTTCACGGTTCTCGCGGCATGGCTTTTGCAGCAGTTCGTGAGTTTTGCAGTCTTGGACGCAGTCTGGGCCGACGGACAGGAAGAATGCCGCGCCAACCCTGACGGCGCCTGTTGGCCGTTCATCGTCGAGAAATTCGACTATCTCCGTTACGGGGCGTATCCCGTGTCCGAGCGCTGGCGGGTGGACCTGACGCTCGCAATCGGCGCCGTGCTGATCGTCTGGCTGATGTGGAAACAAGCGCCGCGGCGCAACCTGGCTGGGTTGCTGTTCTTTATTGTCTATCCGTTCGTCGCCTTCGTGCTGTTGAGGGGCGTCGCGTCGCTCGATCTGCCGGTCATCGATACCGTCTTGTGGGGAGGTCTGCTCATCACGCTGCTCATGTCGATCGTGGGCATCGTCTTCTCGCTGCCGCTCGGCGTGCTTCTCGCGCTTGGCCGGCGATCGCAGCTTCCCCTCGTCAGAGCAGTATGTGTCACCTTCATCGAGGTCGTGAGGGGTGTGCCGTTCATCACGGTGCTGTTCATGGCGAATTTCATGATGCCGCTCTTCGTGCCCGACTATCTGACGCCCGATCGGTTGCTGCGTCCGCTGATTGCGATAGCGCTGTTCTCGTCCGCCTACATGGCCGAGGTGGTGCGCGCAGGCCTTCAGGCGATCCCCAAGGGGCAATATGAGGCGGCAAAGGCGCTCGGCGTCAGCTATTTCACCATGATGCGTCTGATCATCCTGCCGCAGGCGCTCACGATCGTTATCCCAGGCATAGTCTCTACCTTTATCGGGCTGTTCAAGGACACGACGCTGGTAGCGATCGTCGGCATTGCGGACTTCCTGAGGGCCGTCGAAACGGCGCGAGTCGACCCGAACTGGGCTGGGCCGACGATCTCCTCGACCGGCTATCTCTTCGCCGGGCTGGTCTACTGGATCTTCTGCTTTGGAATGTCCCGCTACTCGCAGTCGATGGAGCGCGCGTTGGCGCGCGGCCACGAGAGCTAGGAAGCGGAATATGCGACAGACCGTGCTCGACAGTTTCCTGCGCAAAATCCTCAGATAGCGCTCCGAAAGTTCGAGCAGCGGCGAGCGGCAAAAACCACACCCGGAAATCAAGCAATGGCTGTGCAGATGCATCGCAATCTACGGTTGCGGAAAGAAATGTTGGAATGATCGACTTCGACAGGATCTATGATCGCCACCAATTTGGGTCAGTCAAATGGGCCAATCAGTGGGACGAATTCTCGCCTCGGGTCGAGGGCGAAGATCTGCTTTCGCTATGGACCGCGGACATGGATTTTCGCGCGCCTGAAACCGTCATCGCGCGCCTGCGAGAAGCCGCGGACCATGGTATCTATGGCTATACCCGCCGCGACCCCCGTCACTACGAGATTGTGCAATCATGGTTCGCGCGTCGGCACGACTGGTCGCCGGCACTGGAATCCCTGCTGCCGGCGCCAGCGATCATGCCGTCGGTGGCCGCGATGCTTCGGACCTTCACGAAGCCCGGGGACGGGGTGATTGTGCAGTCTCCCATCTACTCGCCTTATTTCGAAGTAATTCAGGGCAACGGAAGGAAGCTGCTGGTCAACAGGCTAAGGTTGCAGAATAACCGATACGAGCTCGACCTGGAGAACTTCGCGAAACTGGCAGCCGGGGCCAAGGCCTTCCTGTTGTGTAATCCGCACAATCCAGCTGGAAAGGCGTGGACGCACGGGGAATTGACGGCGCTGAACGATGTCTGCGAGCGCTACGGCATCCTCGTCATATCTGACGACATCCATTGCGATATCAGATTATCGGATCGCCCGCACATTGTCTTCTCGTCCCTCTCGGAGGATGCCGCGGAAAAGTCATTCATCTGCACGGCTCCAACGAAGACCTTCAATCTGGCCGGCGTGCCCTCCGCAACCGTGTCGGTGGCCAACAAGCAGCGGCGCGAGGCGCTTCTGGCCAGCATGCAGGCATCGTTCATGGTCAACGCCAACTTCTTTGGACGGCTGGCGCTAGAGATCGCCTACAGCACCGGCGCGCCGTGGCTGGATCAGCTGACGCGCTACATCGGCGGTAATGTCGATTTCGTCCTCAAATTCGCCGAGGATCGCCTGCCGGGCATCACACCGATGCGGCCGGACGCTTCCTTCCTGGTGTGGCTGGATGCGCGCGGGCTCGATCGGAAGGTGGGAGGCGTTCAGCGGTTTTTCGTCGACCGAGCCGGAGTCAATTTGTACGATGGGCGCGTCTATGGACCCGGTGGCGAAGGCTACATTCGCCTCAATGTCGGTTGCCCTCGTCCGCTGTTGCGCAGAGGGCTCGAACGTATGTCCAGGGCGCTGGAGTCGTTGTGAGAGCCTTGAACCTGCACATCTGCTGCTTGACGGCGATAGCGTGCTTGCATTCAGCTCCAGGCGTGGCTGGCCAATCCGTAAACCCAAGGTCCGTTGCTTTCCCGGTTCAGGAACCGGCGGCCTTTGGACATTGTCGTCACGGTCTCGGCAATGCCGAGGCCGCTCTGCTGAAGGAACTCGGCAAACACGCCATCCCTCTCGCGCGTATCGACGCGCGCGAATCGACCTGCCAGCTTCTTCAGATGGACGGCGGTGAGATGGACCGCGTCCTGGTCGCTTCGAGCCACAATGGGGCCAATCACATGGCCGCGCCCGAACTCGCGACACATGGAATAGCCAACGACCTCGCCACCGCGGCTCAGAGTGGCTATCGAGGCATCCTCTGCGAGCAACGCAAGTAGCCCCGCACGATTTGTCCCAAACGCACGCGCGTCCAGCTCGGTGATCTCGCGAAGTCTGTCGCTGGGCAGCTCACTGAGTTCACCATCCAGAACTGGCATCGGCGGGAGTTTTTGTGGGGCCTCGCCCTGGCGCATGTAGACGATCGCCTCGCTCGTGAAGCCGAGTGAAATATACAGAGGATAGGCGGGATGGGTTGCATTCAGGGCCAGATTGCGATCCCCGCACTGCTCAAGTACCTGTTCCATGAGCCATCGGCCACCTCCCTGCGCCTGTGCGCGGGGCGTCGTGATCACCAGACCAATGGTGGCAAAATCGTCCCCGTGGGGAAACCACATCGCGCTTCCGAAGACGCGCCCAATTCCGTCAACGGCGACGATGCCGTGGCCGGCGCGGCGCAGTAGGTTCCAGTCCTTGGGGCGATGCGGCCAGCGGACAGAAATCGATAGTGCATGCAGCAGATCAACGTCGACATCATTGATGTCCCGCGCGACCAGTTCAAAGGATTTCAGGCGCACTGATCTCTGCATGTTAGTCGATCCGCTCCTTCAACGAATGCCCAAGGCATGCGTCTTGATCCTGGCGCCTTTAGCCATGTTTGCGACAGGCCTCATTTGCCGCAGCTTTACAGGGGAAAGCCAGCAGGTTTCGCTGATTCGAGGCGTTTTTTCGCAATCTTCAGCCAAAGCACGACGCGATTCGGCAGGGAACACTGCTGCCTACGGATAGGCTGGTCGCACCCGGTGACAATGTGCAAGCAGAGCGGACCGCCATGAATGTGGAAGAAATCCTCGCGACCCTGATTGCATTTCCCTCTGTTATGGGCACGCCAAACGGCGCGATCGTCGATTGGATCCGCGACTACTGTCAGGCAGCCGGAGCCGAGGTGACGGTTCTGCCCGGTCCCGAGGGCGACCGGTCCAACCTGTTCGTCACGGTCGGCCCGCGCGAGGGTCGGGGCTACATCATCTCCGGACATATGGATGTTGTGCCGGCCGGCGAGCCGGAATGGAGCTCGGATCCGTTCGTCCTGCGTCGCGAGGGCAGCAGGCTTTACGGCCGCGGCGCCACCGACATGAAGGGCTTTCTCGCCTGCGCATTGGCCGCGCTGCCGGGGCTTGCGGCGATGAAACTGCGGCAGCCAGTTCATCTCGCATTCTCCTACGATGAAGAGGCGGGGTGCCGTGGTGTGCCGCATCTTCTGGTTGCGTTGCCGATGCTATGCGAGAGGCCGCTTGGCGCGATTGTCGGCGAGCCGAGCCGGATGCAACCTGTGCGTGCGCACAAGGGGAAGGCGGCGGCGCGGCTCGAAGTGATCGGGCGATCCGGCCATTCGTCACGCCCCGATCTCGGACTCAATGCCGTGCACGCCATGGCCGGCGTCATCACGCACGCCGTGGCCTATGGCCAATCCCTCGCCGACGGACCGCTCGATCAAGATTTCGAGCCCCCATATTCTTCCTTGCAGGTGGGCGTCATCGCCGGTGGACAGGCGGTCAACATCATCGCTGGCCACTGCACTGCCGATATCGAGGTACGTGCCGTGCCGGGCGTTTCTCCAGCCTCCCTGCTTGAGCCGGTCAAGGCCGAGCTTTTTGCCCTGCGCGACAGCGGCTTCGAGGTAATTTGGCACGAGTTGAGTTCCTATCCCGCCCTTGCGCCCGCGAAGGGTAGTGAGCTAGCGGCGGTTCTGACCGAGCTGACGGGGCAGGAGCCGCTCACAGCGGTTAGTTACGGCACGGAGGCCGGGCTTTATCAGCAGGCCGGTATCGATGCGATCATTTGCGGCCCCGGCGAAATTTCCCGCGCGCATCGTCCCAATGAATACATCGAGATCGGTGAACTTGCTGCCTGCCAGAGCATGATCGAGGATCTCGGCGCGCGCCTTGCAGCATGAACTAGAGGGCGGGTTCCATGGCATTTCTTTTCAATTCCGATGCGGCGCGTGCTGCGGTGTTCCGCGAGATCTTCGCGCGCGAACTCCCGGATCTGGAATTCTTCCATTCCGGCGAGGAGATGGAGCCGGAGAATGTGCGCTATCTCATCACCTGGACAGTGCCGGACGAGATCTCGCGCTACCGCAATCTGGAAGTGCTATTTTCCATCGGAGCGGGCGTCGACCAGTTCAATCAGGACGTGGTGCCAAGCCATGTGAAGCTTGTGCGCATGGTCGAGGATGGCATCATACGCATGATGCAGGAATACGTCGCGCTTGGCGTGTTGGCGCTCCACCGGGAGATGCCCGCCTATCTCGAGCAGCAGAAAAGGTGCCTCTGGCAACCGATTGCCGCTCGGCAGGCGGCCGAACGCCGGGTCGGTTTTCTTGGTCTTGGCATGCTGGCGCAGGCGGCAATCGAGCGCCTGAAGCCGTTCCAGTTTCCGCTAGCCGGATGGAGCCGCCGCGAAAAGCGGATAGAGGGCGTTGCCTGTTTTCACGGCGCCGATCAGTTGCCCCACTTTCTAAAGCAGACGGACATTCTCGTCTGTCTGCTACCGCTGACACAGGAAACGAGCGGCATTCTCAATGGCGGGCTCTTCTCCTTGCTACCAGCCGGGGCGCAGCTGCTGCATGTCGGCAGGGGTCCGCAACTCGACCAGGCCGCGCTGATCGACGCGCTCGACACCGGTCACCTAACTGCGGCGATGCTTGATGTCACTGATCCAGAACCGCTCCCGGAAGACCATCCGCTGTGGTCGCATTCGAAGGTGATGATAACGCCGCACATTGCCTCGGTGACACAATCGCATACGGCGGCGCAATCCGCCGTGGACAACATCCGGCGCCACCGCGCCGGCAACGAACTGATCGGCCTCGTCGATCGAACGCTCGGCTACTAACCAGGAAACCTCACATGTCACTGCTGACCACGATTGACACAAATCCCGCCTTCACGCCGAAGGAGGCATTGCCGCTGCCGGAGCGGCTCATTTCTGGCACTCCATCCTTCAAGACCTGGGCGCAGGATGCCTCGAAAGGTGAGAAGGTTCTGACCGGCGTCTGGGAGGCGACCCCCGGCGAGACGCATTCGATCAAGGGCACTACCTACGAGTTCTGCCACATCATTTCGGGTGTGATCGAAATCGAGGAGAAGGCGGGCGAGACGAAGACCTACCGCGCCGGCGACAGTTTCGTGATGAAGCCCGGTTTCGTCGGCGTCTGGCGTACGATCGAGACCGTGCGCAAGATCTACGTCTGCGTTTATGACTGAGTTCAATGCCCAAGGTCCGGCCGAATAGCGCGCGCGGCGGTTCCAGAACAATCGACTTTCCAAGTTCCGCCTGACGCGATTCAACGCCGTCGGGCGGCTCATCCTCGACGGAAAATGCGGCGCGCGGTCCATTATTGTTCCGATGAAACGCTAGTGCCGGATGAGGACCTCCATCAAATGACGACCTATAAAATAGCGCTCATCCCCGGCGACGGCATCGGCAAAGACGTGACTGGGGCGGCATGGCAGGTGCTGCAGGCGGCGGCAAAACGGGGCGGTTTCGCCCTTGATGGCACAAGCTTCCCATGGTCGTGCGCCTATTACCTGGAAACCGGCGCAATGATGCCGCCAGACGGCATCGAGATACTGCGGAAATTCGATGCGATCTATCTCGGTGCTGTGGGGTGGCCCGCCGAAGTGCCCGACTCAGTATCGCTTCACGGACTGCTCCTGCCGATCCGGAAAGGGTTCACGCAGTACGCCAACATACGACCGCACAGGCTGTTGCCGGGCGTTCAGGGGCCCCTCCGATCCGATGGTTTCGACATCCTGTGCGTACGCGAGAATACGGAAGGCGAATATTCCGGTGCCGGCGGGCGCGTTCATTCCGGCACAGCCAATGAGGTCGCGATTGAGACAGCAATCTTCACGCGTGCGGGTGTCGAACGGATCATGCGTTTCGGTTTCGAACAGGCGCGGGCGCGCCGCAAGAAGCTCGCATCTGTGACCAAATCCAACGCGCAGAAACATTCCATGGTTTTCTGGGATGAGGTGACGCGCGAGATAGCGAAGGACTATCCCGATGTGGAGGTCTCGCACTACCACATCGACGCCATGGCTGCCCGCATGGTGCTGGCGCCTGACAGCCTCGACGTAATCGTCGCCTCGAACCTGTTTGGCGACATCCTCACCGATATCGGAGCGGCCATCCAGGGCGGGCTGGGTTATGCCGCCTCTGCCAATATCAATCCCGATCGCAGCGCACCTTCCATGTTCGAGCCTGTCCATGGTTCGGCACCCGATATCGCGCATCTCGGCGTCGCCAATCCGATCGCCGCGGTCTGGTCCGGTGCGATGATGCTGGAGCATCTGGGCGAGCGGCATGCTGCGGCCGAAGTGATGTCGGCGATCGAGTCCGTAACCGCGCAGGGCATAGGCACGATCGCAGGCAAGGACCGGACTGAAACAATCACGCGAGCCGTGCTTGCGGCATTGAGCTGAAAGGGCAGAGGAAAAAGACCATGAATGCGATCACGAAGATTGGCACCTTTAACGATACCGACCTGTTCCGCCAGCAGGCGTTGATTGGCGGTGTGTGGCGGGACGCGGACACAAAGGCCGTCGCCGAGGTCACCAACCCTGCCAGCCTGAATGTTCTCGGCACCGTTCCCGACATGGGGGGCGACGAGACCAGGGCCGCGATCGGCGCTGCGGCCGAGGCGTTCAGGAGTTGGAAGAAGAAGACTCATGCCGAGCGCGGGGGACTGCTGGAACGCTGGCACGACCTCATTCGCCGGCATGAACAGGATTTGGCGCTTCTGCTGACTCTGGAACAGGGTAAGCCGCTTGCCGAGGCGCTCGCGGAGATCCGCTACGGCGCGTCGTTCGTGAAATGGTTTGCGGAGGAGGCGCGCCGGATCGGTGGCTCGACCATTCCGTCACCCACTGCCGATCGCCGCATTCTGGTTCTCAAGGAAGCAGTCGGCGTCTGCGCCGTCATCACCCCGTGGAATTTTCCGAATGCGATGATCACGCGCAAGGTGGCGCCCGCACTTGCCGCCGGCTGCACGGTGGTGATCAAGCCGTCGGAGTTCACACCCTTTTCGGCGCTCGCGCTCGGCGTCCTGGCGGAGCGGGCGGGCATCCCGGCAGGCGTTATCAACATCGTAACCGGCATGCCGGCGGAGATCGGCAAAGAGCTGATGGCCAACGAAACGGTGCGCAAGATCTCCTTCACAGGTTCAACCCGCGTCGGCGCGCTTCTGATGAAGGGCGCCGCCGACGGCATCAAAAGGCTCAGCCTCGAGCTCGGCGGGAACGCGCCTTTCATCGTCTTCGATGACGCAGATCTCGATCTCGCCCTCGAAGGGGCGGTAAACTCCAAATTTCGCAATGGCGGCCAAACTTGCGTCTGTGCCAACCGCATTCTCGTGCAGGCCGGCATCTATGAGGCGTTTGCTGCCAAGCTCGCCAGCCGAGTTGCAGAGATGAAGGTTGGCGCCGGTACAGAGGAGGGCGTCGTCATCGGGCCGATGATCAATGGGGCCGCCATCGAGAAGATCGAGCGGCATGTCGCCGATGCTTTGGAGAAAGGCGCCCGGATAATTGCCCGGAGCGAAGCAGTGCCGGAAGGCAAGCAATACGCCCGGCCTATTCTGCTCGGCGACGCCACGACCGAAATGCTGCTGGCGTCGGAAGAGACGTTCGGGCCCGTTGCGCCGTTGTTCCGTTTTGAAACCGAGGAGGAAGCCATCGCGATCGCCAATGGAACACCCTTCGGCCTTGCCGCCTATTTCTACACGGAAAACCTCAAACGATCGTGGCGTGTGGCCGAGGCGCTGGAGTTCGGTATGGTCGGGCTCAACACCGGCCTGATCTCGACAGAGGTCGCTCCGTTCGGCGGTGTGAAGCAGTCGGGGCTGGGGCGCGAAGGATCGCAGCTGGGGATTGAGGAATATCTGGAGGTCAAGACGCTTCACGTCGGCGGGTTGAATTAGAGGCCTTTTCGAATCTCAAGAGCGAGACAAGCAATGAGAAAGGGGCGGCCGAACCGCCCCTTTCTCATTCGATACTTCGGATGCCGCGATGGCCGGAGGCCCGCCAGCCTCAAGCAACTTCCCGAACGGGCTCCAGTCCGACGGCGGCGGCCAGTCCTCCGATATCCTTGATCTCGGTGTATTCGTAGAAGGGGTTCGCGGGCTCGTGGCCGCGATTCACCCAGACCTTGCTCTTGATACCGAGATCATAGGCGGTCATGAGATCGTAGCGGAATGAGGACGACACATGAGTAATGTCCTCAGGGCCGCAGCCGAGCTTGTCGAGCATGTATTCAAAGCCCTTCATCAGCGGCTTATAGGCGCCAACCTCTTCGGCGGTGATGACGGTGTGAAAGGGCGCGCCGAGCTTTTCCACATTCGACATGATCAGGCTGTTCATGGAGTTGGACAGGATCACCAGTGGGATTTCCTTGGCCACTCTGGACAGGCCAGCCGGGACGTCGGGGTGCGGACCCCAGGTTGGCACTTCGTCATAGATGCGTTGGGCATCTTCGGGTTTGAACTGGATACCGATGCGCTTGCAGCTGCGTTCGATGGAATTCTGCACCACCTCGAGGAAGGGTTTCCATGGCCCCAGCACCTCGTCAAGGCGATAGCCTCTAAAAGCCTCCACGAAGCTGGCCATTGCCTCTGGGGAGAGGCGCTCGCCGTAGACGCGCCGCGCCGCACCGGCCATATCGAAATTGGTGAGCGTGCCGTAGCAGTCGAAGGTGATATATTTCGGTCTGAACGTCGACATGGCGACCATCCTCCTAGTTTTCTCGGCACAGCGTGCCTGTACCACGATCACCATAGTCGGAGATCTGGAAGACTAACGGCCGCATTCGCTGCGACCTGAAGCAGATCGTTTCGTATTGCATCGCCGGTTTGGCAGAGAGTTGCGCCACGTGTCCTTTCGAGCTTTGGGAGCAGCGCGGCCTGTCGGCCATGCTTCGGCAGAAGATGCGGCGCGAGCGGCGAAGGATAGTGAAAACGCGTCGCGCATGGCTGCCGGTCGGGAGGAACTGCTGTCTTTGGTGGTCTACCGTTAGCACCTGAAGACGAAGGCCGGAAATTCATCATGACCACACAACAGATCATCCTTGAAGAGATGACACCGGGGCACCTGGAAGGTGCTGTCGAGTTGTCTCGCCAAGTTAGATGGCCGCATCGCCGCGAGGATTGGGAGCTGGTCCAGTCGGTCAGCCGGGGGATCGTCGCTCTGGAAGAAGAACGCGTGGTGGCGACCATCATGATGACCCCCTACGGCGACGATGCCGCCGCCATCAACATGGTGATCGTCGATGCGGCCATGCGCGGCCGCGGGCTCGGCCGAAAGATGATGGAAGAGGCGCTTGCCAAGGCGGGTGAGCGCAGCTGTTGCCTGGCGGCGACACGGGAAGGCCTGCCGCTCTATGAGAAGCTGGGCTTCGTCACGACTGGCGAGATCGTACAGCATCAGGGCGAGGCATTGCCTGTTTCCGCGCCGGCCCGTGTATCCGGGGCAGAGAGCGGCGATCTTGCCCGCCTCGGGGTGCTGGATCGCGAGGCAAGTGGCCATGACCGTTCGGCGCTGATGAAGCTGCTTCGCGAGCGCGCGAAGTTCGCCGTCATTCGCGATGAAGGCGATACTCAGGCCTTTTCCGCCATCCGGCCATTCGGCCGGGGGCTGGTCATTGGGCCGGTGGTGGCGAGAAACGGTACCGAGGCCAAAGCCCTGATCGACTTTCTGCTCGCCCATCATCAGGGCCAGTTCGTCCGTGTCGATACCGACGTTTCAACGGATCTTGCTGAATGGCTCACCGGGCGCGGGCTCGCGCACGTCGGCGGTGGGATCACGATGCGACGCTCCATGGCCACGCACAAAGAAAGCAAGCCCGCGCATCACCGCACATATGCGTTGGTCAGTCAGGCACTCGGTTAAATCGGAGGAAGAAATGTTGGCAAACTCACTGATCGAACTCGATCGCGCGCATCTGGTTCACCCGTTTTCATGCTATCGGAGCCACGAGGAAGCCGGTGTGCGGGTGCTCAAATCCGCCAAGGGCGCAAGGGTGACCGATGCAAGCGGGAAAACGCTGCTGGACGGATTCGCTGGTCTATGGTGTGTAAACATCGGATACGGGCAGGAAAGCGTCGTTGAGGCAGCCGCCAAGCAGCTAAGAGAGCTTCCCTATGCGACAGGATATTTCCGGCTGGGGTCCGAGCCTGCCATTCGTCTTGCTGCCAGACTTGCCGAACTGGCGCCCGGCGATCTGAACCATGTCTATTTCACGCTGGGCGGTTCCGACGCAGTCGACAGCACGATCCGCTTCATCCGCTACTACTACCATGCCAAGGGTACGCCGCAAAAGGACCAGTTCATCTCGGTCGAGTATGGCTACCACGGATCCTCGACGGCGGGGTCCGGTCTGACCGCGATCCCCGCTTTCCATGCGGGCTTCGGCGTGCCTTACGACTGGCAGCACAAGATTCCATCGCACTACGCCTATCGCAATCCGGTCGGCTCCGATCCGCAGACGATTATCGACGCATCGGTCGCGGCCCTGCGCGCCAAGATCGCGGAACTCGGCGCGGACCGCGTTGCGGCCTTCTACGCCGAACCCATTCAGGGTTCGGGCGGTGTCCTCGTTCCACCGACAGGCTGGCTGAAGGCCCTGCACGCCGTGTGCAAGGAACACGACATTCTGTTCGTTGCCGACGAAGTCATCACTGCCTTTGGCCGCACCGGTCCGCTCTTCGCCTGTGAAGAGGACGATGTGGTGCCGGATTTCATAACCACGGCGAAGGGACTGACCTCGGGCTACGTGCCGATGGGCGCAGTCTTCATGTCGGACCATGTCTACAATACGATCGCGGACGGAGCCGGCAAAGCGCCTGTCGGCCATGGCTACACCTATTCAGCCCATCCTGTGAGCGCGGCGGTGGGGCTGGAATGCCTGCGTCTCTACGAAGAGGGTTTGCTCGAGAACGGGCGGAAGGCCGGGAAGCGCTTGATGGAAGGCCTTCGCTCGCTCGCCGACCACCCGCTGGTTGGCGATATTCGCGGTCGCGGCATGCTGGCCGCGGTCGAGTTGGTCACTGACAAGGAGCGCAAGACGCCGCTGCCGGCGGCAGCCGATCCGGGTCGCCGTATTTTCGACCGCGCATGGGCGAACGGCCTCATCATCCGCGCCTTCAACAGCGGCATCCTGGGCTATGCGCCGCCGCTGTGCTGCACGGAGGACGATATCGATGGAATCCTCGAACGCACGCGGATGACGCTGGACCAAACCCTCGAAGACAAGGACGTGCGGGCAGCAATGAAAAGATGATCGTCCAGACTGCCGCCGCATGCGCGGGGCAGCCTCTTCCTCATCTGCCGAATATGGCGTCGAGCGGCAGGTGAGATTTCACGATAGGGGATTTCAGCACGACGAAGCTGAAATATTTGTCGATGCCGATGTCCATTTCGACAAGGCGCTCCATGACCGTCTGGTATTCGGTGATTCCCGCTGTGACAAACTTCACCAGGTAGTCGTAGCCGCCTGAAACAAGATGGCATTCGATGACGGAATCGATCTTCTCGACGGTGGCAAGAAACCGCGCGAAGTCGTTCTGCCGATGGTTCCTGAGCGTGATCTCGGTGAAGACCGTCAACGTCTGCCCGAGCTTGGAGACGTCGATCTGGGCGGAATAACCGGTGATGAAGCCTTCCGCCTGAAGCTTCTTGACCCGCATCAGGCAGGGGCTCGGTGACAGATACACCAGCTCGGCAAGCTCGACGTTGGATATGCGCCCGTTCTTTTGCAGCTCGGAGAGAATTTTGATGTCGATCTTGTCGAGCTTCATCAGGAACCTGTCACACGTTCAAACCGCGGATCGTCCGGCAAACGGCGTCCGTTACTTCCTGCGTGGTCGCGGTGCCACCAACGTCCGGCGTCACCACGCCTTCCCTTGTCACCGATTCCACAGCGCGCATCAGCCGGTCGGCCGCTTCGCTTTCGCCCAGATGGTCGAGCATCTGGGCGGCGGTCCAGAAGGTGGCGACAGGGTTGGCGATACCTTTGCCGGCAATGTCGAACGCCGAGCCGTGGATAGGCTCGAACATCGAGGGATAGCGCCGCTCGGGATCAATATTGGCGGTCGGTGCAACGCCGAGACTGCCCGCGAGCGCGCCTGCAAGGTCCGACAATATGTCGGCGTGAAGATTGGTGGCGACGATCGTATCGAGGCTCCGTGGTTTCAGCGTCATACGCGTCGTCATAGCATCAACCAGCATCTTGTCCCACGTGACATCAGGGAATTCCCGTGCCACCTCGGCGGCGATTTCGTCCCACATTACCATGCCGTGACGCTGCGCGTTGGATTTCGTAACAACTGTCAGGAGCTTTCGCGGCCGTGACTGTGCCAGCCGGAATGCATAGCGCATGATGCGGGTGACGCCGACGCGCGTGAAGATCGCGACCTCGGTTCCGACTTCCTCGGGAAGGCCGCGATGGGCGCGGCCGCCGTGGCCCGAATACTCGCCCTCGGAATTCTCCCGCACGATCACCCAATCTAGATCGCCAGGGCCAACGCCCGCCAGCGGCGAAACAATACCGGGCAATATCCTTGTCGGCCGCACGTTCGCGTATTGATCAAAGCCTTGGCAAATCGGCAGCCGGAGGCCCCAGAGCGTGATGTCGTCGGGCACATCGGGAGCACCGACCGCGCCAAAGAAGATAGCGTCGAAACGCTTCAGTTGCGTCACACCGTCCTCGGGCATCATCCGACCATGGGCCTTGTAGTAGTCTGAGCCCCAGTCGAAGTGCTGGACGCGCAGCTTGAAGTCGCCGCAGCGCTCTTCAAGTGTCTCAAGCGCCTGGAGACCGGCGGCAATGACCTCTGGGCCGATCCCGTCGGCCGGAATGGCGGCAATCTCATATTCGCGCATCGTCACTTCCCCATTGTTTTCAGTGCTGGCCGCCTCGCGGCCTCAATCTCATGTGCGACCGGTTGGACGTTGGCAAATCGGTCTTCTCAGAATTCAGCGACCTTGCCCCACGCAGCGGTCTTCAGACGCTCCGGCCTATAAGGACGCGGATCGACGATCGGCTCGCTGCCGGTGATGATGTCGGCGATCATATGCCCGGCGCCGGGGCCAATCCCGAAGCCGTGGCCGCTGAATCCTGCCGCCAGGATGAAGCCCGGAATCCCATCGATTTCACCGACTGCCGGGATGCCATCGGGCGTGCTGTCGACATAGCCCGCCCAAGCATGAGAAATCGCGGTGCGCTTGAGTTCGGGCAGCAATTCGCAGGCTCTTTGATATGTCAGCCGAATCTGCCTCATGTCAGGTTTGGGGTCGAGAATCCGATTCCGTTCCATTGGTGTCACGTCGTCAAGTACCCATTTCCTCAGGCTTTCATGACCTTGACGCCAGCCCTCGAACGCTCCCGGGGCCAGACTGCGCCAGCGGCGGGCGAACATGGGCACGAACTCGCGGCTGAACCTGAGCTGCTGTGGCGTTGGATCGACTCGCGCCCGCCCGCTGATCGCCAGCGCGTATCCACCGTTGCCGCGCCGCGTCAGCGAGACGCGCGCGGTATGCAGGGCATCCGGCAGGCCTTCTGCGCCCGGCGCTACGGCTGACGCACGGCAGCTTGAGGGAAACGAATACCAAGCTGGTTGCAGAAGGAAGAAGCCCACGCGCCTCCGGCCATGACCACGGTCGTTGTCCGGATGGTTCCCGCTTCTGTAACGACGCCGCTGACCCGGCCGGCGCTCAACTCCAGCCCGCGCGCCGCGCAATTCTGATGTACGGTGCCGCCGGCCGCCATGATGCCGCGCGCGGCAACCGGCACCGCCTTTGATGGATCCGCCGTTCCGTCAGTTGGCGAGAACACGCCGCCTTTCCATTTGCGGCCGGTCGCCTTGCCCCGTTCGGTGGCTTCTTCCGCGCTCAGCACATGCGTCGTCACGCCAACCGTCCTTGCGAAATCGCGCCACTTTGCCCAGCCTGCCAACTCGTTTTCGTCCTGCGAGAGATAGAGCAGGCCGCAGCGGCGAAAGCCGGTGTCTTCGCCAGTCTCCTGCGCCACTTTTTCCCAGAGATCGAGGCTCCTGGTTGCCATCGGCAACTCGCGCGCGTCACGGTTCTGCTGCCGGCACCAGCCCCAGTTGCGGCTGGACTGTTCGGCGGCAACGCGCCCCTTCTCCAGCAGGGCAACGCTGACGCCGCGGCGTGCGAGATAATATGCCGTGAATACGCCTACTACGCCGCCGCCGATGACGACGACGTCCGCCTCGCAAGGCAGGGAAGGGCTGGAATCGATGTGCATGAGCGGCGCGGGCATGGATGGGGACTCCGGTAATTTGAAGCATCCTAACCCTGCCGCCTGCAGAGGCAGGCCGCGAAGTTTGTACCTGGACGGAATATCGTGCGGCCAGCGGCCCCTAGGACAGGCAATTGTTCGGCGAAAAGCTCGCTGTCGCCGGGGCAGGCAGGAGTACACTTCATGCAGTCGCGTCATCCAAGGCATGGCTATTCAGGGCGCGACGCACAGTTGCCGACCCTGATCGGCAGTGCCTTGGCCGACATTGCGATGGGCCGCACGGACACCGATCCGCTCGACCGCATCCTGGCACACGGTGCCGATGCACGCCGGAAGCCCTGGTTCCTGCCCGTCGTACCTATTACCGCATGAAGGATATGGTTGCCTGATCATGTCGCGGACGCCGAACAGCTGCAGAGTGAAATGCCGAACTGGACGTTCTTTTCAGAAGTTCCTGCCGCCCGAGGGCCAAGTTTCGACGACTATGCGGAAACAAAACAGTCAAACTGGCTGAAAGAACGGAGCAACCCTTCCTTATGGCAGGCAAGCTCCAGAGGACTTCCGATAGGCATGCATACGCCTTCGGAGAGTTCTCCAAGAAAAGGGAACAGTGTCCGGTACACGGACCGGATTTCATCAAGGGAGCCGCCAGGATGAGCAGAATCCGTTTCTCGCAGCCTCAGGGCGCGAAGCGCCGAGATGGCCAGACGACGGCCGCTACGGTGAGGCGCTTCTGCTCAAAGGGCGATGATGCGGTCCGCAACAGCGTGGACCCGCTCGGTTGAAAGGGGAGGTGATCTCGATGATCGCAAGCATTCAGGCCGTAGCCCCCCACGATGTGGCGCTTTCGATACGCGACCTCACGGTGAATTTGCCGCAAGGCATGGAACGGACCCATGCCGTCGAGAACATCTCCTTTGATCTGAAGCGCGGCCAGATCCTGTGCATCATCGGCGAATCCGGATCGGGAAAGTCTGTCACAGCCAATGCGATCATGGGGCTTCTGCCCAAGGTGATCCGCGTCTCCTCGGGCGCCATCCAGCTGGATGGGATGAACATCATAGGCCTGTCCCCCGACAAGCTGCGCAGCTTACGCGGCCGGGTTGTCTCGATGATTTTCCAGGATCCGCTCTCGGCACTCAACCCGCTGATGACGGTGGGCGCGCAGATCGACGAAGTCATGGCGGCGCATGGCGTCGGCACTCCGAAATCCCGTCGCGGCCGCGCTGTCGAGTTGCTGACCGAGGTGGGGCTGCCCGACCCCGAACTCATGTATCATCAGTATCCGTTCCGGCTTTCTGGCGGGCAGCGGCAGCGGGTGATGATCGCCATGGCGCTGGCGCTTGAACCCACGATCCTGATCGCGGATGAACCGACGACCGCGCTCGACGTGACCACACAGGCACAGATTCTGGAGCTGATCCGCGACATTCAGCGCCGCAAGGGAATGAGCGTCATGTTCATCACCCACGACTTCGGGGTGGTGGCCGAGATCGCAGACAGTGTCGTCGTGATGGAGAAGGGCCACATCGTCGAACAGGGTAGCGCCCAACAGGTGCTGAAGTCGCCGGGCCATCCCTACACCCGGCGCCTTATCGCGGCCGTCCCGCGCCTGACCGGCGAGGACCGCGTTCCTCTGGAGACGGCCAACAAAGCGCCGATCCTGAAGGTCGAAGGCCTGGTGAAGACCTACCGCAGCGGCAGTTCCCTGTTCGGCTCGCAGCGCGTCGTGCCCGCGGTCAACGAGGTCTCGTTCGATCTGGCGCCCGGGCGCACGCTGGGCGTTGTGGGCGAAAGCGGTTCCGGCAAATCGTCGCTTGGTCGGCTTTTGATCAAGCTGCTGGACAGCGACGGCGGCGGGATTCTGTTCGAGGGCCGCGATATCGCCAAGCTTTCCGAAGCCGAATTCCGCCCGCTGCGGCCGCGGGTTCAGATGATCTTCCAGGATCCCTTCGCCTCGCTCAACCCGCGATCGACGATCGGCCACATCCTGACCGTTGGCCCAGTCGCGCACGGAACGCCCTATGCCCAGGCGCGTGATGAGGCGAAGGCGCTCCTGGCTCATGTCGGACTCGATGCCGGCACCTTTGGTCGCTTTCCGCATGAATTTTCCGGTGGGCAGCGCCAGCGCATAGGCATCGCTCGGGCGCTGATGTTCAAACCGAAGCTGCTGATCGCCGACGAAGCTGTGTCGGCGCTCGACGTGTCGATCCAGGCCCAGATCCTACAGTTGCTGGACCAGATCCAGCGGGAGACCGGCGTTTCGATGATCTTCATCACCCACGATCTGCGCGTCGCCAGCCAGATCTGCGACGAAATCGCGGTGATGCAGAAAGGGCGGATCGTGGAACGCGGACCGCCCTCGCAAATCTTCCTCGACCCGCAATCAGCCTACACGCGTGAGCTGGTGGCGGCGATTCCTGGAGAGCAGCCGGGATCTACCCGTCCGGTTGCAGCAAATGGGTAAGAGCCACGGCGGATACCGCCAGAACAAGGGGAATTCCAATGACTGAACGCTCAGACACCAAATCAAACTACTCGCGGCGCGATGCACTGCGATTGATGGCGATAGGCGGGGCAGCAGGCCTCATTGCGCCCAATCTGTTGGGCAAGCCCGCCTTCGCCCAGACCCCGCCAGCGAGCCCAACCGGTCGCGTCGTCGTCGGACTTTCGCAGGAACCCACCGTGTTCAACCCTTTGATGCCGCATATCGAGGTCGACGACGCTGTGCATTTCTCGCTTTTCGATGCGCTCTTCCGCATGGATCCCAAAGGCGTTCTTCAGCCCAATCTTGCGGTCGAAGTGCCAAGCCAGAAAAACGGCGACATTTCAGAGGACGGTCTTAAGTGGCGCATCCGCCTGCGTGACGACGTCCGCTGGCACGACGGCAAGCCCTTCACGGCTGAGGATGTGAAATTCACTCTTGAGCTCATCACCAATCCGCAATTCCGCGCCTGGCGCACGGCCGGCCATTCGCTGGTGCGCGATATCAAGGTGGTCACGCCGACCGAGCTCACCTGGCGGATGGAAGAGGCTTTCGCCCCCTACCTGTCGTTTCTCGCCGAAACCTTCATGGTTCCCAAGCACATCCTCGAAAAAGAGGCCGACCCCAACGCCGCCGCCTTCAATCAGGCGCCTGTCGGCACTGGCGCATTCAAGTGGGCGCAGCGCGTTGCTGGTGATCATATCGAACTCGTCGCGAACGCGGATTATGTCGGGGAGGGCCCCTATTTGGAGCGGCTCGTCTTCAAATACATCCCCGACATGACGGTGCTCTACACCCAGTTCAAGAGCGGCGACATCGATCTTGTCGACCAGGCATTCATAACCGCCGACCACTACGCGGAAGCCAGCAAACTATCGGATCGTGTGGTCAAGCTGGAGCCTGGGGCATCGGTCGAGTCGATCTATCTCAATCTTGAGAAGCCGCAATTCAAGGACCCGGCGGTCCGCCAGGCGCTCTACGCCGCAATCGATAGGAAAGCGATCCTCGAAGCAATTTATTACGGGGTCCACACCCCCACCGAGACGTTCATGCCGCAGAGTTCCTACTACTACAATCCGAACCTGCCGGCCCAGGAGTTCAACCTCGAGCGCGCGGGCCAGATCCTCGACGAGGCCGGCTGGGTACCCGGAGCCGATGGAATACGGGTGAAGGACGGGGTGCGTCTGTCGTTCGCCAACTCCACCACCTCCGGCAACCACCTGCGCGAGCAGACGCAGCAGTTCCTGCAGCAGACATTCGCCGAGATCGGGGTGGAGATGACCATCTCGAACCTGCCGGCCGCCGTCATGTGGGGCGATTTCTGGCTCAAATCGCAGTTCGAGTCAGCCATCTCCGGTGTAACCAATGTCATCGCGGGCGACCCCGACGTTTTCAACCGCCTGCACACCAAGGCGATCGTCGCGAAGGGCGGAAAGGGCTCGAACACAGGCCAATACTCCAACCCGGAGGTCGATGCGCTGCTCGAGAAGGGCGCCCGCACCTTCGATCGGGAACAGCGTCGCGCCATTTATCTGCGTGTGCAGGAAATCGTCCGTCAGGATCTGCCGTTCCTGCCTCTGTTTGCCTCCACCAACGTGTTCGGCCGCAAGGAAGGACTGGAGGGTTTCGAGCCAAATTCCAACACCCGCGTCGCATCCTGGCATGCCGCCGGATGGTATTGGAAGGGCTGATATACATACGCCGCGGGCCCCCCCCCGGGGGGGGGCGGGGGGGGGGGGGGGGGGGTAATGGGGGGGGGGGGTATGGGGGGGGGGGGGGGAAACCCCGCGAAAACAAGCCCCAGAAGGGGCGGGAGGGGGAGGGGGGAGGGGGGGGGCGG
>NZ_JBVVQD010000005.1:0-75957 GCF_055811755.1 Mesorhizobium sp. WSM4840 | reverse complement strand
ACACCCCCCCCCCCCCCCCTCCCGGCCCCCCCCCCCCCCCCCCCCCCCCCACCACAAAAAACACTCTTTTTTTTCCCCCCCCCCCCCCAAAAAACCCCCCCCCCCCCCCCCCCCCCCCCCCCCCCCGCCAGTCATCAGCGCTGTCTTGAAAGAGGAGAGAGATGAATGCGTGGCTTCCTGCTCAACCGGCTCTCACAGAGCCTCATCCTGCTCCTGATCGTCTCGGTCATCGGGTTCCTCGTCCTGAACCTGCTGCCGGGGGGGCCGCTGGCGCAATTCGGGCTCGATCCGAGCATGACGCAGGACGATCTCGATCGCCTGAAAGAGCAATTGGGGCTGAACCGTCCGCTTTTGGTGCAATATTTCGACTGGGCCTGGCGGCTTCTCCAGGGCGACTGGGGACACTCCTTCCGCGACGGCGCGCCTGTGCTGGCAGTGATTGGCCGGCACGTCCTTGCGACGCTGCTGCTGATGGGTACGTCCACCGCGATTGCGATCGCGATCGGCACCTGGATCGGCATTCGTGGCGCCACGCACCGCTATTCGCTGTTCGACCATATGGCGACGGTCGGAGCCATGGTCGCGCTATCGATCCCGACCTTCTGGTTCGGGCTCGTCGGCATCTACATCTTCTCCCTACAGCTGGGCTGGCTGCCTGCAGGCAACATGTACACGATCGGCGACGGTTCGGTCCTGAACTACCTGCATCACCTGATCCTGCCAAGCATCGTGCTGTCGCTGGTGCATGTCGCGATCTGGAGCCGCTACATGCGCACCGCGACGCTCGACGCCATCAGCCAGGATTTTGTCAAGACCGCCCGCGCCAAGGGCCTGAGCGAGCGCCGAGTCATAATGAAGCACGTCGTCGGCAATGCGCTTTTGCCGATGATCACACTGGCCGGGGTCCAGCTTCCCAGCATCCTGACCGGCGCGCTGGTGACGGAGACAGTGTTTACCTGGCCGGGGATGGGTCGACTGTTCCTGGACAGCCTCGGCTACAGCGACTACCCGGTCGTGATGGGACTGCTGATGTTCTCAGCCATCCTCGTCATTCTCGGCAACCTGATCGCAGACATCGTGGTGGCGATCGTCGACCCGCGTATTCGTCTGGGTTGAGCGCGTAACCTCACGCCCAACAGGAGGCACCCGAAATGACCGCTCTCGCCGCAAATGCAGAACCAAGCCGCTGGTGGCGCAGCCGCACCGTGCGCCGGTTCACGAGCCATCACCTGGCGTTGCTGGGGGTGGCGATGATCACCGTTCTCACGCTGGCATGCGTGTTCGGCCCTCATCTCCTGCCCTATGATTCCCTATACATCGATTTGCGCGCCCGCTTTTCACCGCCGCTGACCGGCGACCACTATCTCGGGACCGATCCTTTGGGGCGGGACGTGGCGGCGCGACTGTTCATGGCGGGGAGGACCTCACTGCTGGTGGCTTTCTCTGCCATGCTGCTGTCGACGCTTATCGGAACGTTCGTCGGCGTGATCGCGGGCTACCGCGGCGGCTGGATCGGCGCAGCGCTGATGCGCACGGTCGACGGCTTCCTGTCATTCCCCTCCATCTTCCTGCTGCTGGCCTTGGCCGCGGCACTGAAGCCAAGCCCGGCCATGGTCACCGTGATCGTCGCTGTCACCAGCTGGATGGAGGTAGCCCGAATTGTCGAGGCCGAGGTGCGGTCATTGCGCGAGCGCGAGTTTGTGCTGGCCGGGCGCATGCTGGGACTGAGCGGCACGCACATCATGTTCCGCGAAATCCTTCCAAACGCCATGGGTCCGATCATCGTGGCCGCTACCCTGACAGTGGCGCGCGCGATCCTGCTGGAAGCCTATATCAGTTTCCTGGGTTATGGCATTCAGCCGCCGCTACCCAGCTGGGGCAACATGCTCGAGGGCGCCCAGCAGTATCTGGACAGTGCGCCCTGGCTGGCGATCATTCCCGGGGCCGCCATCACCATGGCCGTGACAAGTTTCAATTTCATCGGCGACGGGCTGCGTGATGCGCTCGACGTGCGAGACGACCGTGTCTGATCTGTCGACAAATGCGGCCCAATTCCGATCCCGAAAACCCAGTGAGAAGTGACTCACATGCACGAGCCGAAAGTCGCCGACAAGAACACACCGTACTGGTGGGAAGCGGCGCCCGTCATGCCGCTGCCGCCGCAGCCCCTGGCCAGGAAGGTCGATGTGGCGATCGTCGGCGCCGGCTACGCCGGCCTTTCGGCCGGGCTTGCGCTGGCGCGCGAGGGGCGTTCGGTTGCAGCTTTTGATGCAATGAATCCGGGCGAGGGTGCTTCAACGCGCAATGGCGGAATTACCAGCGGGAGTATCCGGCTGGACTACGCCACGATCACCCGGCGCTTCGGCGAAGAAAAAGCCATGGCGATCGAGGCCGAGGGCAAGGTCGCGCGCGAATTCCTTTACGACTTCATCAAGTCGGAAAAGCTCGACTGCGACTTTCAACTGGTTGGCCTGTTCAAGGGCGCCATCGGATATGAACAGTACGAGAAGATGGCCCGCGGCGCCGAGGCGTTGGCGAGGAAACTGGGGATCGAATCTTACGCTGTTCCATATGCAAAGCAGCGCAACTACGTCGGCACCGACTTCTATCGCGGCGGCATGGTGCGTATGGACATCGGTGGGCTGCACCCGGCCAAATTCCACGCCGAGCTCCTGCGGGTGGCGCTCGCTTCGGGACTGGCGGTGCATTCGAACACGCCCGTGACCTCAATTGAAAGGGATAGCTCCGGGTTCCGCGTCGCGACTTCGGCCGGAACGGTGCAGGCGCGGCAGGTGCTGGTCTGCACAAATGGCTACACGGATGGCGCCAGTCCCTTCCTGCGCCGTCGGCTGGTTCCGGTTCGCAGCCGGATCATTGCCACCGAGGAACTCGCGCCTGAGGTGATGGCGCGCCTGATGCCGAAGCGGATGATGATGGGCGAGGGCCGCGAGCTTGGCTTCTATTACCGCCCTTCGCCGGACGGCAGACGCATCCTGCTCGGCGGGCGCGACAGCTCGCGTGCAGGCGATCCGGCAGCCCCGACGCTCCGTCTGCGCAACGGGCTGGTCGAACTTTTCCCTGAACTGGAAAATGTTCGACTTTCGCACAGCTGGTTCGGCAATGTGGCGATGCACCGTGACATGCTGCCCAGGATCTTCGAGAAGGATAGCGTGGTCTATGCCACCGGATTCTGCGGTTCGGGCGTGGTCTGGGCGCCATGGGTCGGCACACGTGCGGCTCACAAGCTGATGGGACATAGCGATCGGGCGCGCACCGCATTCGATTTCCGACCGCCTGCGGCGATCCCGCTCTATCGCGGCAATCCGTGGTTCATCCCGGCCGTTATCAAGGCCTACGCCCTGCAGGACCGTATCGCCTGGTGGCGCGCCAGCCGCTGAAGGCCGAAGGGTGGCGATCTCTCGACCCTTGCCGAACGATAGCGGCGACAAGGAACAGCATCACATGCACTACATCTCCACGCGCGGCCATCCCGAACGCAGGAAGTTCTGCGAGATTCTGCTTGAAGGTCTTGCCCCGGATGGCGGCCTCTATGTGCCCGAGGTCTACCCTCGGCTGGATGATGCCACGCTGGATCGGTGGCGCGGCTTGTCCTACCCAGTGCTCGCCTTTGAAATCCTGTCGCTCTACATCGACGATATTCCGCCCGCTGACCTGAAGGCCATCTGTGCAAAGACCTACAAGCCCGAGGTTTTTGGGACCGCCAGGATCGCGCCCGTGCGAACGCTTGAGAGCGGTCTCCATGTGGCGGAACTGTCGAACGGTCCCACCCTGGCGTTCAAGGACATGGCGATGCAGTTGCTCGGCAATCTGCTCGAGTATGAACTGGCGCGGCGGGGTGTGGAGCTGAATATCCTCGGGGCAACCAGTGGCGACACAGGCAGCGCGGCGGAATATGCCATGCGCGGCAAGAAGGGCATTCGCGTCTTCATGATGTCGCCCCACGGACGCATGAGCGCCTTTCAGCAAGCCCAGATGTTCAGCCTGCAGGACGACAACATTCAGAACATTGCCATCGAAGGGGTGTTCGACGATTGCCAAGACATCGTGAAAGCCGTGTCCGGCGATGCTGACTTCAAGAGGCGCCACCGGATCGGCGCCGTCAATTCGATCAACTGGGCCCGGCTGGTCGCTCAGGTGGTGTATTACTTCTCTGCCTATTTTCAGGTGACTGAAGAGAATTCGTCAGAGGTCGACTTCGCCGTTCCCTCGGGCAATTTCGGCAACGTCTGCGCCGGTCATGTTGCGCGTATGATGGGACTTCCCATTTCCCGTCTCGTCATTGCGACCAACGAGAACGACGTGCTCGATGAGTTTTTCCGCACCGGGGTGTATCGCGTGCGGGGCCGGGCGGATACCTATGAAACCTCGAGCCCATCCATGGACATTTCCAAGGCCTCCAATCTCGAGCGTTTCGTGTTCGACTTGCTCGGTCGCGACGCCAGCCGGACGAGATCGCTGTTCGACGATCAACTGCGCGAAAACGGGTCGTTCGATCTCAGCGGGGATCCGGCCTTCGGGAGGGCGGCGGACCATTTTGGTTTCCGCAGCGGGAAGAGCACCCACGCCGACCGGTTGGAGACGATTCGTGGCGCGTGGCACCGCTTCAACGCGGTGATCGATCCACACACTGCAGACGGCGTGAAGGTCGCGCGCCAGCATTCGGTTTCGGATGTGCCGATGATCGTGCTCGAGACGGCCCTGCCGGTCAAATTTGCGGAGACCATCAGAGAGGCCCTGGGCCGAGAGCCAGTTCCTCCGCAACGGTTCGATGGCATAGAGGGTTTGCCGAGACGGTTCAAACTGCTTCCCGCTGATGCACAGACCGTGAAGACCTACATCGCCGAAGCCCTGCAGGCTGCGGTCTGCTGAAAGGCTGCTTCCACGACCGGGACCTTTTTAGCCATGGCCGTATATACCGAGCTGTCACCTAACGAAGTCGCAACCTTCTTTCAGGCTCTGGGCCTGGGACAGCCGAATTCCGTTCGCGGCAGCGCGAGCGGAATTGAGAACACGAACTACTTTGTGGATACCGAGGCAGGCGAATATGTGCTGACCCTGTTCGAGCGGCTCACGTTCGAGCAATTGCCCTTCTACCTTCACCTGATGAAGCACCTTGCGGCGCGGCGAATGCCGGTCCCGGATCCGGTTGCCAACGTGAGAGGCGAAATCCTTCACACGCTGAAAGGCCGGCCTGCCGTGATCGTCAACAGGCTTCCTGGCGAGAGCGTGACGGCGTCGACAGAGTCGCATTGTCGCGCTGTCGGGGAGATCCTGGCGCGAATGCACGTGACCGGGAGCGACTACCCACGGCGACAGGCCAATCCGCGGGGCCTCGAATGGTGGAACGAGGTGGTGCCGGTGGTCGGCCGCAGCATATCTGAGGGACAGCGCTCGCTGCTCACAAGCGAACTGGCCTTTCAGAACCAAATTGCTGTGTCCTCCACCTACGAGCGACTCCCCAGGGGGCCGGTGCACGCTGATCTCTTTCGTGACAACGTATTGTTTGAAGATGGTCACCTGACCGGCGTCTTCGATTTCTACTTCGCCGGATGCGACACCTTTTTGTTTGATATTGCCGTGTGCCTCAATGACTGGTGCTTCGATAGTGGCACCGGCCGCCAAGACACTAAGCAAGTTGCCGCCTTTCTCGGCGCGTATGAGTCAGTTCGCGCGCTCACTGGACCCGAACGCTTATTGCTTCCTGCGATGCAGCGCGCTGGAGCATTTCGTTTTTGGATATCGCGTCTCTGGGATCTGTACCAGCCCCGGGAAGCTGCGCTCCTCAAAGCACACGATCCAAGCCACTTCGAGCGCATGTTGCGCGTGCTCCGGGGAGAAATCGCATGAGCAACACCGCGAAGATCACCAATGGAAGTGGAAGCACGATGGCACCGACTCTCAAAGACCACGTTCACGAGCTGCTTTCGCAGATCGAGACGGAGGGCCTGTACAAGCGCGAGCGCGTCATCACCTCGCCCCAGTCGTCCGAGATCGAGGTTGGCGGTCGCAAGCTGCTCAATTTCTGCGCCAACAACTATCTCGGCCTCGCCGACAGCGCCGAATTGCGCGACGCGGCCAAGCAGGCGCTTGACCGCTACGGGTACGGCATGGCGTCGGTGCGTTTCATCTGCGGCACGCAGGAAGAGCACAAGCAGCTCGAGGCGACGATTTCTGGCTTCCTCGGCATGGAGGATACGATCCTCTACGGCTCCTGCTTCGATGCCAATGGCGGCCTGTTCGAGACGCTGCTCGGTGAGGAGGATGCGGTCATCTCCGACGCGCTGAACCACGCTTCGATCATCGACGGTGTTCGGCTATCGAAGGCGAAGCGCTTCCGCTATGCCAACAATGACATGGCCGATCTGGAAGCACGGCTGAAGGAGGCAATGAATTGCCGTTTTCGGCTAATCGCCACCGATGGCGTATTTTCCATGGACGGCATCATAGCCAATCTGAAGGGCGTCTGCGATCTCGCCGAGAAATACGATGCGATGGTGATGGTGGACGACAGCCATGCAGTCGGCTTCGTCGGCGAGCACGGCCGCGGCACGCCGGAATATTGCGGCGTCGAGGGCCGGGTCCATATTCTCACCGGCACGCTCGGCAAGGCGCTAGGGGGTGCCTCGGGTGGCTACACGGCGGCGAGCGGGCCGGTGGTCGAATGGCTGCGCCAACGCTCGAGGCCCTATCTATTTTCCAACACGCTGATGCCTGCGATCGCCGGGGCCTCGCTGAAGGTGCTGGATATGATCGAGCAGGGCGGCGGCTTGCGTCGCCGGCTCTACGACAACGCCTCGCGCTTCCGCGCCAACATGGAAAAAGCGGGCTTCACGCTGGCCGGAGCCGACCACCCGATCATTCCTGTGATGATCGGCGATGCCGCGCTGGCTTCGCAAATGGCCGACATGCTGCTTGAGCGCGGCATCTACGTGATCGGCTTTTCCTTCCCCGTCGTGCCCAAGGGCCAGGCCCGCATCAGGACGCAGATGTCGGCCGCCCATTCGGCCGCCGATATCGACCGGACAGTGGCTGCGTTCGGTGAGGTGGGTCGCGAACTTGGAGTGATTGGCTGATGTCCAACATGATGCGCGCACTCGTTAAATCTCGCGCCGAGCCGGGCATCTGGATGGAAGAAGTGCCGGTGCCGGAAATCGGCCCCAACGACGTTCTGATCAAAGCATATCTACAATTGGGACCAGTGGGCGCAGAAGACCGTGCCGGTGCCGATGGTGACCGGCCACGAATTCGTCGGCACGGTCGCCGACTTCGGCGCGGCGGTCACCGAATACAAGATCGGCCAGCGTGTTTCGGGCGAAGGCCACATCGTCTGCGGCCACTGCCGCAATTGCCGGGCGGGCAGGGGGCATCTGTGCCGCAACACGCTTGGCGTCGGCGTCAACCGGCCGGGCGCCTTCGGTGAATATCTGGCGATCCCGCAGCACAACGTCGTGCCGATCCCCGATGACGTGCCCGACGAGATCGCCGCAATCTTCGATCCCTTGGGCAATGCGGTTCACACCGCATTGTCCTTTGATCTCGTCGGCGAGGACGTGCTGGTCACCGGCGCCGGGCCGATCGGCATCATGGCTGCACTCGTCGCTCAATGCGTCGGCGCGCGAAAAGTTGTCATCACCGACATCAACCCGGTGCGGCTGGCGCTGGCGAAAAAGCTCCGCGTTCAGCATGTGGTCGACGCGTCGAAGGAAAAGCTGCGCGATATCATGCCGGCGCTCGGCATGACCGAAGGTTTTGACGTCGGCCTCGAAATGTCGGGTGCCGCACCCGCCTTCCGCGACATGATCGACGCCATGAACAATGGCGGCAAGATTGCCATTTTAGGCATCGCGCCGACCGGCTTCGAGATCGACTGGAACAAGGTCATCTTCAAGATGCTGCATCTCAAGGGCATTTATGGCCGCGAGATGTTCGAGACCTGGTACAAGATGATCGCACTGGTGCAGGGCCCGCTCGATGTCAGCGGCCTAATCACCCACCGCATCGGCATTGACGACTTTCAGACTGGGTTCGACGCAATGCGCAGCGGCAATTCGGGCAAGGTGGTGATGAACTGGTGAGGGCGGCCTTGGGGCTGGACTACAGGGCTCGCCATTCGCGGCGTGAACGCGCGGGAACAGCGCGATTTTTGAGTTCGTGAGGGCGATGATGACGCTTCTTTATCATTCAGGGCTATCGAATCCAGGACTTGATTGCCATCTGGCGCCTCTGACATCGGGTAGTCGTGTTGAGAGGCATCCCTCAACGAAACCGGGCAAGCAGGAATGAAGACTCAAATAGTCGTCGTTGGCGGTGGGGCTGGAGGTCTTGGACTCGTGCGCCGGCTCGGAGCACGGCTCGGCCGCAAGGATTTCGATATCATTCTTGTGGAGCGTAACCACACCCATGTCTGGAAGCCGCTCCTCCATGAGGTTGCGGCCGGATCACTGGACGCAAATCTTGACGAAGTGGGCTACCGCGGCCACGGGCACCGTTGGGGCTACCGCTTCTTCTACGGGTCGCTGGAGGCCATCGATCGCACCGCGCGGCAGGTCACAGTGGCGCCGATATTCGACGATGACGGGTCGGAACTGGTTGGTCGACATCGGCTCCGATACGACTACCTCGTTATCGCAATCGGGTCGGTTTCAAACGACTTCGGTACTCCCGGAGTCAAGGATCATTGTCTTTTCCTCGAAGACCGTCATCAAGCGGATCGCTTTCGATTGAAGTTGTTGAATCATTGTCTTCGAGTTTCCAGGACAATGTCAGCTGATCCAACCGACGACGCGTTTGTTGATATAGCTATCGTAGGTGGCGGTGCGACAGGCGTTGAACTCGCTGCTGAACTCTACAATGCTGCATCATCTCTTAGACACTATGGCCTGGAAGTCTTCGACGAGACCCGGCTGAGGGTCACATTGATAGAGGCCGGGCCGCGGATTCTTCCGGCTCTCCCAGATGCTTTAGCAAAAGCCGCGCATCAGGAACTTGAGGCCCTCGGCGTCCGGGTGCTCGCAAACACAGCTGTATCGGACGCAACGGAAACGGGATTGAGGTGCGCTACCGGGGAGCAGATACACGCCAATATTTGCGTGTGGGCTGCAGGAGTGCAGGGGGCAAATATTCTAGGAGAGCTCGACGGACTTGAGGTGGCGCGTAGCAGGCAACTTGTCGTCCTTCCCACCCTCCAAACGAGCCGGGACGAGCGCATCTTCGCCATAGGCGATTGCTGCTTTTTCAAGCCAGAGGGGGCGGGCGGCCCGGTGCCACCACGAGCTCAGGCTGCCCACCAGATGGCATCGACCGCTTATCGCAACATTCTTCACTTGATTGCTGGGGAAACGCCGGAAGCATTTGTCTATCGGGACAAGGGCTCGTTAGTGTCGTTGAGCCGGTTTTCCACCGTCGGTAGCTTAATGGGAAACCTCGTCGGAGGGCGGATGGCGATCGAGGGGCGGCTGGCCAGGATGATCTACGTGTCTTTGTACCGCATGCACTTGGTGGCCATACATGGCTGGGTCAAAGGCTTGACTCTTATTCTGGTCGGCCATGCCAACCGGGTTGTCCGTCCGCGTCTTAAATTGCATTGACGTTGGTTATGCGCCTGGCAGGCTCGGACACGCGACCGAAGGATGCCGCTGAGGTCTGCATTGCACTCGCCTGAGCGACGCCCGAGTGGTCTTGCCGCATGCCGCCATCGTTAACGGTGGTGCGTGGTACAGCAGCGCTGCGGGCTAGTCTGGCACGCTAGATCAGCGGTGGGACGCCTTTGCGCGGATCAGCGCGCCGGCCATGTAGAGGTCCTGTAGGGAGATGCCGGAACTGTCGAAGACCGTGATTTCGTTGTCGAAGCGGCGTCCGGGCGCGCGCTTTTCAATGACGTCGCCGATTGGTGTTACCGCAAGCACCCCAGCGTCGATCTCGTCGCGCAAATGTTGGAACTCGCCGATCTGGACGGACTGGGAGAGCAGATCACAAAACAGACGTGCCCTGGGAAATAAGTCGCTCGGCAATTCGCGCTTGCCCGGAGCATCCGACCCCATGCTGACGATATGAGTTCCGGGTCCCACCCAAGCGGCATCAAACAGCGGTTCGCGTGAGGGTGTCGCCGTCACCACGATGTCGGCCGCGCGCACGGCTTCTTCGGGCAAGGCTGCGCGCGCCTCCAGGCCCGATTCGCCGATCTGGTCGATAAGAGCGTCGCGGCGCGGCGAAGGCCGGGCCACGACCAGCACGGTTTCGATTGGGCGGATGCGTGCCAGCGCCATCACTTCGAAGCCCGCCTGGTTGCCGGCGCCGAATATCGCCAGAACCTTGGCTTGCTTGCTCGCAAGAAGATCGGCCGCAACCGCGTCGGCGGCGGCCGTCCTGTAGGCGTTGACCTTGCCGGCCTCGATTACGGCGCCGAGCCGACCTGTATGCTGATCGAGCAGCACGATGGTGGAGTTGTGGCGGGGAAGGCCACGTGCCGGGTTGCCCGACCAGAAGGAACCAATTTTCACTCCAGTCAGGTCGTCCGACGAACCGGATTTGATTGAGAAGGTATTGGTCGCCTCCTGTGTGCGCCCGAGAACAGCGGGAAAGACGAAGCTCTGCGGCGATGCTGCCGCCACGAGAGCCTCCCGCGCCGCCTCGAAGGCAAGTTCATGCGTGACGAGGGCGGCTGACTCCTCTTCGCTGATGTAGATCATCCACAATTCCTTCTGAGCATCAAGCGTTTCATCGCTGGGGAATGTTGCGGCTAAGCCATTGCTGAGGCTGGGATCACGTCCATTGTGAATCGCGCGGACGCCGATCGCGGGGCAGCCACGAAGGGCGATTCAAGGTGCCAGATATTCCTCGCCCGATTTGCGCCATATGGCATGCCGACGGACGGCTCAAAACGAATGATCCCGCTGAATTCAAAGGTCAAAACAGCAGCGAAAACTGTCCGCCTGGCGCGACTCTAAGGTCCGACTTCAATCTGACTTTGGATCAAGCGACAGCGTTGCACTTATGGCCGTTGATCATGACAGGGATATCGTCAGCGCCCCGACCGAGCTGATGAAATTCGAGACCCGCCATGTGCCGGGCGCGCTGAAGCTGTCGCAGGAGATGGGCTGGCCTTATCGCCAGGAGGACTGGGAATTTGCCGTGACGGTCGGCAATGGCCTGGTCCTCGAGCGGGCGGGACAGGTGATCGGCACTGCCATGTCCTGGAATTACGGACAGGCCTATGCCACTGCCGGGATGATCATAGTCACTGGCTCCGCGCAAGGCGGTGGCAACGGCTCCCGGCTTTTTGACGGGTTGCTTCAGGCCACGGACGGGCGCAACGTGCTGCTCAATTCGACGGAAGAGGGGCTCGCGCTCTACAAGCGACGCGGCTTCAATGCCTGGGGCACGGTGCTTCAGCACCAGGGCTCGCTGACCGTTGCCGTGACGCAGAGTACCCGCGATGGCATCCGTCAGGCGACGGTCCCAGACCTCGCGGCGATCCAGGCCTTCGACGAACGGGCCACAGGCATGCCCCGGCCGTCGATGGTGGCTGGCCTCGCTGATGCGGGCAATGTTTTGGTCATCGAACGCGCGGGGCGTATTGCAGGCTACGCCATCGCCAGGCGGTTCGGCCGCGGCTACGTGGTCGGCCCTGTTGCAGCCGAAAGCGCCCAAGACGCGCGACTCCTGATCCTGGCCCAGCTTGCGACGCTTCACGGCCAATTCGTGCGCATCGACGTCTATGCCGAACACGGATTGGGCGACTGGCTGGATAGCCTGGGCCTCGCGCGCGTCGGTGCTGCGATCGCGATGGTCAAGGGGCGACGGCCCGTCTCCGACGGGACGGCCCGCATGTATGCCGTGGCAAATCAGTCGTTCGGTTAAGGAATGAGGTAGGGGAGCGATGGATACGAGTGTAAAGACACGTGAAGCGGCCCAAACGATCGACGCCCTCATCACCCCGTCGCTGCTTCTGGACCGGGGACGGCTCGAGCGCAATATCCAGCGTCTGGCCGAGCATGCCAGAAAGCTTGGCGTGGTGCTGCGCCCGCATATGAAGACGGCCAAAAGCATCGACGTCACCCGGTACGTGTTCCCCGGCGAACCCGGTCCGATCACGGTCTCGACCATCGCCGAGGCGGAGTATTTCGCCGGCCACGGCTTTCGAGACATGACTTATGCGGTCGGCATGTCGCCGGCTTCGGCCGTCCGCGCCATGGAGCTTTGTCGCCGTACCGGCGCTGATGTGAAGCTGTTGCTCGATTCCGTGGAGCAGGCCGACGCCCTTGCCGGTGTACGCGAGGACACCGGCGTGACGCCGTCCGTCTTCATCGAACTGGACTGCGATGACCATCGCGGTGGATTGAAGCCGGACGATCCCAAGCTGCTCGAGGTGGCCAACAGGGTCGTCGCAGCAGGCGCCAACCTGGTCGGCGTCCTCGCCCATGCCGGCGAGTCCTATGGCTTGAGCACGGCCGATGCGCTGGTCAAGGCAGCCGAGGACGAGCGTTCGGCCACCGTGCGCGCCGCCGAAACTTTGCGCGCTCACGGCCATGCCTGCCCGATCGTCAGCCTAGGCTCCACGCCGACGGCGCACTTCGCCGAGAACCTCGAAGGCGTCACGGAGCTGCGCGCCGGGGTCTACATGTTCTTTGACCTCGTCCAGCACGGGGTAGGGGTCTGCGGTCTCGACGATATCGCGATTTCCGTGTTGGCCACGGTGATCGGGTCCAAGCCGGAAAAGGGATGGGTGCTGGTCGACGCGGGGTGGATGGCGCTTTCGCGCGACCGGGGAACCGCAAACCAGCAGATCGACCAAGGTTACGGCGTGGTCTGCGACGAAAAGGGGCGGGTGCTTGAAGATGTGATCGTGGCGCAGGCCAGCCAGGAACACGGTATCCTCGCCATTCGTGCTGGTTCTGGAAAGTCCATGCCCGATTTGCCGCTCGGGGCTCGGGTCCGGATTCTGCCCAACCATGCCTGCGCGATGGCCGCCCAGCATCACTTCTACGCCGTCGTCAACGGGGACAGTCCCAGGATCGAAGCGCGTTGGGAGCGGATCCGCGGATGGTAGGGGCTCCAATCGCAACGCTTTGCATGGCGCCCATGCAAACTGACGCACTGGTGGTGCAACTATGAAGCTTACATCTTATTGGCTGGACACCTCTCAGCCGTTCAATGAGGGCACGTCCAAACCGCTCGAAGGCCACTACGACGTGGCGGTTGTGGGCGGCGGCTTGACTGGATCCTCCGCGGCGCTGGCCCTCGCCAAGAAGGGCGCCCGGGTTGCACTGTTGGAGGCCGAAACGATCGGCAACGCCGCATCCGGCCGCAATGGCGGCATGTGCAACAACGGTTTTGCCCAGAACTATGCCATCATGGCCGGCAAGCACGGCAAGCCGGCCGCAAACGCGCTCTACAAGGCCTTCGACGCTGGCGTCGACATGGTCGAGCGGCTGGTGCAGGAAGAACGGATCGACTGCAGCTTCGCCCGTGTCGGCAAGCTCAAGCTTGCGGCCAAGCCTGAGCACTACGACATGCTGGCGCGCAGCCAGGAACTCTTGGCGGCCAATGTCGATCCCGGAACCAGGATGATCGCGCGCGCCGACCTGCTAACCGAAGTCGGCACCAACCGCTACTATGGTGGGCTGCTGTTTCCCAAGAGCGCCAGCATGCATGTCGGCCGGTTCGTCCGGGGTCTGGCGACCGCCGCGGCACGGCGTGGTGCCGAGGTCCATGAACGGGCTCCCGTCATCGCGATGCGCAAGGTCGCCGCCGGGCATGAAGTAGAGACCCCGCGCGGCAAGATCGTCGCGCGTCAGGTCCTGCTGGCGAGCGGCATTTCCCAGGTTGGTCCGCTCGGATGGATACGCCGTCGCATCGTGCCGGTCGGCGCCTTCTTGATTGTGACGGAACCGCTGTCGCCTTCGCAACTCGAGCGCCTCATGCCGACCCGACGCAATGTCGTCGACACGCGCAACCTCGTTGTCTACTGGCGGCTCACGCCGGACAATCGCATGCTGTTCGGCGGGCGAGCGCGGTTTGCGGTGTCCAATCCTCAATCCGACGAAAAGAGCGGCCGCATCCTGAAAGCGGCGATGGTCGAAGTCTATCCGGAACTGGCCAGCACCCGGGTCGATTACTGCTGGGGCGGCATGGTAGATATGACCCGCGATCGCCTGCCGCGCGCCGGAGAGCGCGACGGCATCTACTACTCAATGGGCTATAGCGGACACGGCACCCAGATGTCGACGCTGATGGGCAGCATCATGGCCGAGGTCATGGACGGGCGCCCCGATCTGAACCCCTGGAAGGATTTCGACTGGCCGGCGATCCCTGGATACTTCGGGCGTCCCTGGTTCCTGCCGATCCTCGGTGCCTATTACCGCATGAAGGACCTCGTGACATGACCACGCCCCTTGAACACCTGTTCCGCAACGGCCGCCTGGGCAGGTTCTTCATCGACGGCGAATGGCGCGAGCCGCGGGGGACCGCCACGGGCGTCGTGGTCAATCCGGCCACGGAAGAGGTTGTGGCCCCGTTTCCGCTCGGAAACAGCGAGGACGTGGACGCGGCCGTCTCGGCGGCCCGCCGGGCATTCACCACCTGGAGCCGTACCAAGCCGGAACACCGCGCGGGTCTGCTTGATCGCCTGCAGGCGCTGCTCGAAGCGCGCAACGAACTGCTTGCGCAATGCTTGAGCCTCGAAATGGGCGCGGCGATCGGATATGCGCGCACCGCGCAGGTGCCGCTCGCGATCGCCCATGTGAGGGTCGCTCGCGATGTCCTGACAGCCTTCCCCTTCGTCGAGCAGCGCGGCCACACCGCCGTCACCCACGAACCGATCGGTGTCTGCGCCCTGATCACGCCTTGGAACTGGCCACTCTACCAGATCACCGCCAAGGTTGCGCCGGCGCTCGCCGCAGGCTGCACGGTCGTGCTGAAGCCAAGCGAGCTCTCTCCTCTGGACGCCCTGCTGTTCGCCGAGGCTATTGAGGAAGCCGGCTTCCCTGCCGGTGCCTTCAACCTCGTCAATGGTGACGGCCCAGGCGTGGGTATGGGTCTCGCCTCCCACACGGATGTCGACATGATCTCCATTACCGGCTCCACCCGTGCCGGCATCGCGGTGGCCCAGGCCGCCGCGCCGACGGTCAAGCGCGTCGCGCAGGAGCTCGGCGGCAAGTCGCCGAACGTGATCCTGCCCGACGCCGATCTCGATCGCGCCGTTTCGCTGGGCATAGCCGCCGCCTTCCGCAATCTCGGCCAGTCATGCAGTGCGCCGACGCGCATGATCGTGCCGCGCGCGCTGATTTCCGAGATCGAGTCAATTGCCCGGCGGGCCGCGGATGAGATCGTCGTCGGCGATCCTCTTTCGGAGGCCACCACCCACGGAGCAATCGCCAATCGTGCTCAGTTCGACCGGATCCAAACAATGATCGGCGTCGGCGTTTCGGAAGGCGCAAAACTTCTCACCGGCGGACTTGGCCGTCCGGACGGCCTAGATGTCGGGCTCTATGTGAAGCCGACCATCTTTTCCGACGTGCGCACGGGCATGCGCATCGCTCAGGAGGAGGTCTTCGGGCCGGTCCTTTGCATTATCCCCTACGACACAGTCGACGAGGCCGTCACCATCGCCAATGACACCATCTATGGCCTCGGGGCCCATGTGCAGGGCAGGGATATGGACGTCGCCAAGTACGTCGCGTCGCGGATTCGCGCCGGTCAAGTGCATCTCAACTACCCGGCGTGGGATCCACACGCGCCATTTGGTGGTTTCAAGCAATCCGGAAACGGACGCGAATACGGCCTCGAGGGCATGTTGGAGTATCTCGAGGTCAAGTCCATCCTCGGTTATTTCTAGGCGACATCTTCGCCATGTGCAGAGGGCGCAGGTGGCGCCATCTATGCCAGTGGGCCGGGCGGATCGTTAACCAGTTAAAGTGAAGACTGCGCGACTCGCTGCGCCTGTCGCCGAGCTCTCAGGCAGCAACCAGCAGGACGTGGTGTTCGGGCGCGAAATCCACTCGTATCCCAAGTGCTCGTAGTCGATAAGCGAGGAAAGGTGTGGATGTCGGCTCAAGAAGCGAAATCTATCACCAGTTGCGCGCGCTCACCGCTCCAAACGCCGTTTCACGTTTTCAACCCAAGTACGGGGCTTGTCAGAACTGGAAGACTGTGGGCCGTGCCCCGCACCGCACGAGCCATCGAAGCCTGCGCAAAAACGACCACATCGACCTTCTTCGACAGCTCTTCGAGAGCCAGGCGGATTTGCGCGTCATGCGCTTCGACGTCCCCGCCGGCGAGGAGTTGAAATGCTCCCTCAACAAGCACATCGTCGATCGCTACATCCTTGCCCGCCTCGCATGCCTTGCGCTTCAGCAGATCCACGGTCGGCACCAGCGTTGTGGACAAGGTCGCCAGGACACCTATGCGGTTTCCATGCTCGACAGCGGCTTTGGCCATGCCTTCATCAATACGGAACAGCGGCACAGGACAAAGCGGTGCAATGGCATCGACTGCCGGCCCGAGAGTCGAGCATGTGACGACAATCGCATCTGCCCCGGCGTCGACTGCCGACCATACATAGGTAGAAAGCCTTCGTTTCGTCAGATCGGATAGCGACCCGCGCTCAATGGTATTTCTCAGGAGGCTCTCGTCGAGGATCGCGAATGGCTTCCAGTCGGGTAAGTGTTCTTTGGCGAGGCCCTCGAACTCGGAAACAAGGCTGGAAACCGTGTGGATGAAAGTCAGCTTTCTGGCGGAAGCGCTCGTGGTTTGATTTGGCATGTGGTTTCCATCAAGTTGCTGGAAGCTGAGTTGGCGGAACTGGATGTCTTGACCAGTTCATTAACCTGGTCCCTCGTGAGAATCCTCTTCACCAAACGGTCCGGATCGCGCTTAGGCCAGCCGATATGCAGATCCGCGATCGCACGGCGCTCCTTGCTGTCGCCATGCGGTCAATTGCATCAGAAGTCGCCAACTTCAATTTTCGATCTGTCCGTGAAGCGCGACAGGCGGAACGGAGTCGGATCGACGCATGCCGCGCCACCGGCGACCAGATCCGCCGCCAGATGGCCCAACCCGGGGCCGGCGCCGAAGCCGTGTCCGGAACAGCCTGCGGCGACGAACATGCCGCCGATGCTGTCCACCGGGGAAATCACCGGCACCGCGTCCGGTGTGGAATCGATATACCCGCCCCAGGTGGACACGACGCCGGCATCGGCAACGCTGGGGAACATCGCTTTGACCCGCGTCATGATGGTGGCTATCATCCGCTTGTCCGGAGCGGGATCGAGGACGCGGATGCGCTCAAAGGGAGTCGGCCTGTCGAGATGCCAGCGACGGAGTGAGTCCGGGCCCTCGAAGAACGAGCGGCCTATGCCGATCTCGACGGCCTTCAGCCGTTTCATGAACATCGGCAGAAACGGGCGGACATAGCGGATCCCCTGCGGCGTGATCTCGAGGGTCGCCCTGCCGCTGATGGCTATCGTGTAGCTGCCATCGAGCCGGCGCGTCATGGCAAACTCGGAAGTATAGACCGCCCTGCCAAAATCCGGTGCAGGACCGGTCCGCAAGGCGGTCTGACGGACGCTGGCCTGCGGCAGCGACACCGCATGCATACGCAGGAAAGCCGATGCCCAGGCGCCGGCGGCGCATAGCACCGCACTGGTGCGGATAAGGCCTTTCTCGGTGACGACGCCGCTCACTTGCCCATTGGTGATATCCAGGCCGCGTGCCGCGCAGTTCTGATGAATGGTCGCGCCATGCTTGCGGGCGCCCTCGGCGATCCGAGGAGCGGCAAGCCAGGGCTCGGCCTTGCCATCGTCTGCCGCGTGGACACCGCCCAGCCATTTGCGGCCGCCAGCCGCAGGAACGGCGGCAGTGGCCTCGTCGGCCGTAAGCATCCGCGTCTTGACGTCGAACCGCCGCGCAACGGCGCGCCACTTGTCCCATTCGGCGAGCTGCTTTGGATCCGCGGTCGCATAGATGAGCCCGCAACGGCGGAAGCCAAGGTCGTGCCCGATCTCTTCGGTCAGCTCTTCCCACAGCCGCAGCGCCAGATTGGCAAGTGGCAATTCACGTGCATCGCGGTTCTGCCGACGGCACCAGCCCCAGTTCCGGCTTGACTGCTCGCAGCCGACATACCCCTTTTCGATAAGCGCCACCGGCAGGCCGCGCCGCGCCAGGAAATAGGCCGCGCTGGCGCCGACAATCCCGCCGCCGATCACCACGACGTCCGCTGACTTGGGGAGCGTTTCATCACTGCTGATGTGGTGGATAATAGGGGACATAGGGCCTCGGCAATCAATGAGCGCTAGCAGTATCGGCGACTGGTGCCGCAGAATGCACTGACTGCAGCGGCATTTCGGTATTTTGCGCCGAATATCGCCGGCATCCGGCAAGTGACGGCGATTTTATCGTCGTCAAGAGCTGCGGCGCTGCCGTTTTTGACGCTTTAAAATCAATGTCATAATCTCTTGACGAAGTTCCATAATCGCCTTCCGCGTGTTCGGTGGTGTTCGGTGGTGTTCGGTGGTGTTCGGTGGTGTTCGGTGGTGTTCGGTGGTGTTCGGTGGTGTTCGGCGGCGGTATCTACGACAACATGAAAACCGCAATCGACAAGGCCGGCCGTGGCAAGGAGCGCGACCGTAAAATGCCTCAGCCCCTGAGGAGGTCACAGATTTGAAGCGCCGATTTGAATTTTGAATAATGTCCGTTTGAGCGGCTGGTCGAAGCGGATGATCCCAAGCCTCGCTGATGCTGCCTCTGAGGTTCCGAAATAGGGGCCCCGTCGGAATGGATAGCGCAAGCTGGAGGCCAGCGGTTCTCGAGGGCTCCATCTTCCGGTCGGCCTAGTCGGCCCGAAGCTGCGATTTTGGCCAAGTGATGAACGAAAGTCGAACGTTGCTGTCTACCAGGATCGTTCCTCACCTCCGATGGTCTCTTGATGTCCTTCGAGGCACGCCGAGATCGCCCGCAGCTGGAATTCCAGTGCGGCGCCCTCTGCCGCGAACCGGCCGTCCAGCGCAGAGGTACCGACGGTAAATCCCGCTGCGCCACTCTTGCGAATAGTCTTGATCTGATCCGGGCGATCCACCGATCCCGCGACAATGACGGGCTTGGGCACAGCTCGGCACACAGCGTCGATGAGAGATGGCACATTGCCTGCCGAGCGGTAGGCGAGAAGGTCGAGACCGGCGACACCGGGATGGCTGGCGAGCGCGACGGCGCTTTTGACGATCTCGGCCTGCGATCCTTCGAGAATGCTCGGGTGCCCGACAACCCGGCCCGGAAACGGATAGTAGCGGATTAGCGTTCCTTCCAGCAGCGGCAGCACGTCTTGGGCATGGGTGCCACCGAGCAGGTAGTCGACGCCGAGGTCGATCGCCGCCTTGACCGAGCGGACCTCGCTGTCGCGATCGAGCGATACGACCTCGAGATAGGTACTGGCTCCGCCCGCGCGGATCTGGCGGGCGAGGTCGGCGAGCGCGTCGAGCGGCAGGCCGATGTCCTTGAAGCCGATGTGGCGGATTCCGGTGCGGAGCGCCGTTTCGACGTGGACGGCGGCGTCGGCCACGGTGCGGTCGTTGCGCGTCAGCATGAAGATAAAGTCGAATGGTGTCATGGGGTGCCGGCTTTCTGGTTCTGGAGGGAAGCCTTGAGCCGAAGGGCGTAGTCGAAGGCGGTCTCAAGGCTGGAGGGGTCGGCAACGCCGGACCCCGCGATGTCGAAGGCGGTGCCGTGATCGGGGCTGGTGCGCACGAACGGCAGGCCCAGCGTGATGTTCACGCCATGGTCGAGGCCCATGTATTTGACCGGGATGAGGCCCTGGTCGTGATACTGCGCGACCACGATGTCGAAACGGCCCTTGCGGGCCTGCATGAACACGGTGTCGCCGGGCCACGGGCCGGATGCGTCGATACTTTCGGCACGGGCCGCCTCGATCGCCGGCCGGATGATGCGGATTTCCTCGTCTCCAAAGAGACCGCCTTCGCCGGCATGCGGATTGAGGCCCGCGACAGCGACGCGTGGATGGGCGATGCCGAGCGCCTGCGCACCGGCATGGGCCAGCCGGATCGCGTCCATCTGCGACGCGAAATCGCCTTTGCGGATCGCCTCGGACAACGAACAATGGATGGTGACGAGGACCGTGCGAATGTCCTCGTTCGCTAGCATCATGGCGACCTTGGGAGCCCCGCCATGATCGGCCAGGATTTCGGTGTGGCCGGGATAGTGCAGACCGGCGGCGGCGAGTGCTTCCTTGTGGATCGGCGCCGTAACGATGCCGCCCACGCGACCGTCCCGCGCCAGTCGGATGGCGAGGACGATGGCGTCGAACGCCGCGTGTCCACTGGTGGCCGAAACCTGGCTGACCGGTGGCAGGACGCGAAGCTGCGAGGAGCAAAGCACGTTGAGGGTTCCGTCCTCGAGCACGGTCTCATCGAGGGAAGCGATCGGCCGGACCCGCACATCCGTATCCAGCGCGCAAAGGGCGTGGTTCATCACCAGCGGATCACCGACGACGATCCAGTGCCGCTTGTCCGGCCGACGGAGATACATTTTTGCGATGATCTCGGGGCCGATGCCGGAAGGATCACCCATGGTCACGGCGAGAGGAGCGTCATGGGCGGTCATGGATCAGAGCCTTTCGTGAAAGCGGTTTGGCCAGCAGGTCGCGGGCGGCATCAAGGAGTGCCGAGGGTGAGCCGAACCCTCCCGCCTTCATGGCGATGGTGAGCGACGTTCCGTCCTCCCGTTCGGCGCGGCCGACCGGAAAGCCGGGCTCCAGCTCGCGGGTGAGACAGAAACGGCTGATGCCGAGGCGGTCGAGGATCGCCGCCATCGTCTCGCCGCCGGTGGCGATCACCGCGTCATAGTCATGCCGGGCGACCGCTGCGGCTGCTTGTCCGGCGAGGTTCGTCGTCACCGCGCTGGCATTCTCCTGCCGTTGCAGTGGTGCCCGAAGGCAAATCACACGGTCGTCGCCGGGAGCGTCGGCCAGGTCGGTGACGACGGGAACGCCTTGTACCCGCAAGGTCTCGCATTGGACGCGCGTCACCGGATTGGCGCTTCCTGCGACGATCACCACCCGCCCGGCGGCTTTGCCCGTTACCGGGCGTCCATCCCGCACGGCAGGGACCAGCAATGCCAGCGCGATGGCGAGACCAGGAGAGCCCACCCAAAGAACAGTCTCAGGATCGGGGATGCTGGCGACTTGCCGGTTCAGTACGTCCTGGCTGTCGGCGTCGAGGACCAGAATGGACCCTTTCGTCGCCGCATCGCCGGAACTGTCTGGGGCGAGAATGATCGGTATCCCCAGGGACGGGTCGACCAGATTGGCAATGTGCGATGTGCCTGCGGGATGGACCGGGTCACGGCCGTAGACGCTTTGACTCACGGGAATGCCGTTCACCGTCTGGATCCCGCCGACGGTGAGCCGCCCCGCTTCGGGAAAGGCTGGAGCGATGACAAGCCTGCTCCGGCCGCTTGCGCGAAAGGCGGCGGCGACTTCCACGCGGATATGGCCGCGCAGGGTCGAATCGATCGTTTTGAACAGAAGGCGGGCATTCGAGAGGGCCGACACGGCGTCGGCCGTAGCCTTTCGTGGCTGCGAGATGTCGGAGGCGCGGCTGTTGGTATCAATCGAAGCGATAGCTCCATTCTCCGCGCCGTCGACCTGTCGCTTGATCATAGGTGCATAGCCTCTCGCGAGAAAGGCCGCCGCGCCGTCGGTAGCACTGGTCAGGTCATCGGCGATTATCCCGACGAGGAGGGATGTGTTCTGCTTCATTTGGGTGAGAATAGCAGAACGGTCAGAACCGGTTATCCATATGATCTGACGATTTGTGGTGATATGAAGTCACCAATGAAGCGCTCTGAAGTACCTTCGCTCGACGATCTGCGCGCCTTCCAAACAGTGGCGCGTCTGGGGTCTGTGCGTGCTGCGGCTGCCGAACTCGCTCTGACGCATGGTGCGGTCAGCCGTCGCGTCTCCAAACTGGCAGCCGATCTTGGTCTGCGCTTGCTCGAAGCGGACGGGCGCGGGGTGCGTCTGACCTCCGATGGCGCGAAGCTGGCGGAGGCAACCGGCAAGGCGTTCCATTTAATCACTGATACCTTGGCAGAAATCAGATCCAGCTCGACGCCCATTCCGATCATCCTGTCCTGCGAGCGCTCGCTGGCGATGCGCTGGCTGATCCCCCGCTTGTCTGGGTTTCAGGATCGATACCCGGATGTCGAGGTGCATCTGTCAACCGGCGGCGGAGGGCTCGACTTCGCGCGTGACCGGGTGACGCTTGCGATCCGCCGACTCGATTTTCTGGTGGACCCGGAATGGACCATCATCAGGCTGATGCCGGAGCGGGTTGGTCCGGTAATGCTGCCATCCCTGCGCAAGGGGTTCGAGAGTGGCGACTATGTGGCGCTCGGATCACGGACGCGACCGAGTGCTTGGGAAGCGTGGCTCGACGCGCACATGGATGCGCCGCGGCCTCGAACGACCCAATTGCTGGATCATCATTTCCTGATGGCAGAAGCGGCCCTGGGTGGTCTTGGCGTTGCTCTTGCACCCCAAGCGATCGCAGCGGATGACGTCGCGAATGGGCGATTGGAAGCACCACTCGGCTTTGATCGCGACGGGACGGACTACGGCCTGATCCATCCGAAGTCGATCATTGTTTCAACCGGCCTCTCCGCATTGCGCGATTGGCTGACCGCAGAGTCCGAGAGATCGTTCAAGCGGCAGGTGCTTGAGAACACCTAAACTAAGAAAATAAGGTCGCCTTTGCGCCCGTATCGGCTCAGGCGGGGCGAAAGAGACAGCACTGCGAAAGGGCGTGCTGGTTTTGCGGTCGACCGGAGGGCCTTCTGCTGAATGACCATGCATTGCGGCACATTCTGCCAAACGCCTGCGATTATGCTCGGCTGATAGAGCAGATTGACAGGAACCAAGGACATGGATCGCTTCTGGCCGAAATACGTGACTTTTGATTGCCACGGCACGCTCATCAATTTCCAAATGGCGGAAGCCGCCAGGGTCCTGTTCGGTCATCTTCTGGATGGGCCGCACATGGACGAATTCATCAGAAACTTCCAGGGCTACCGCCTCGATGAGGTGCTGCAGGACTGGAAGCCTTATGCAGATGTCGTTCACAACGCACTGGAACGCACCTGCCGCCGCAACAGCGTCGCATTCCGTGCCGAAGACGCCGAAACGATCTACAACCGCATCCCCACCTGGGGGCCGCATCCGGACGTACCCGAGGGATTGGCTAAACTGGCCAAGGAAATTCCGTTGGTCACCCTGACGAACTCCATGGTGGCCCAGATTCCGTCGAACGTGGCAAAGCTCGGTGCGCCCTTTCATGCCGTCTTGACCGCTGAAGAGGCGGGTGCCTACAAGCCGCACTTCAAGGCGTTCGAATACATGTTCGACATGCTGGGTTGCGGCCCGGAGGATATCACGCATGTGTCCTCGTCTTTCCGCCACGACCTGATGTCCGCCTATGATCTGGGGATCAAGAGCAAGGTCTGGGTCAATCGCGGCCACGAGCCGGCCAATCCCTTTTACGAATACACCGAAATCCGCGATGTGACGCAGCTACCAGGCGTTTTCGGACTCTAAGGGGCGAGGATAGGCCGGAGCCCCGCAGAGCACTGCGCCCATTTTCGACGGCTGCCAGCGGCGCCGTCTCAAATACCCCGAGAAATAGACCTGCGGGCGCCATCGCTGGAGCGCTCCATCTGTCGAAGCATGAAGAACAACCGTCCCCAACAGGCGAGGATTTTTCGAATTGGGTGCTTGTGGTGATCTGGTCCCCAATGAAGAAGCTGGTCAGCTCAATGGCTCTATGACGGCAGGATGCGACCATCTGCCTAACGCGGCAGCTTCAACCGACGCCTATTTTCGCGATGCCGCCGCAATCCTGGCGATGCGGCTGGGCTCCTCCGAACCAGACATGTCGGCGGCACTACTGAAGCGCCACTACGGATTGACGGGATCGATCGCGACATTGTCCTCCGAGGTTGAGCGCACCGTTGAGGTCAACCTGTCGGACGGCCGCCGGTTGATCCTGAAGACGTCGGCAAGAGCGGAGGCGGTCGACAGCTTTCGTTTTCAAACCGCCGCTATGGCCGGATTGCAAGGGTTCACGGGCTTCGTTGCACCCGAAGTGCTCCGCACGACCAGCGGCGCATTGATGTTTGAGCAAGAGGGGACATGCGGGTACTTGCAGACCCGGATTGAGGGCATTCCGCTGCACCAGGCGACGCCAACTCCCGACCTGCTTTTTCGAACCGGCAGTGCTCTCGCCCGGCTGGACCTGGCTCTTGAGCTGGTCAGTGTGCCCGCGGCTCACCGTCCCGTTCTTTGGCACGTCGGTTGCTGGTCGAGGTTGATGGAACTGGAGCGATACCTGCCATCCGAGACCATTGCCGATAGCGTACGCGTCGCGATGGCGGAGTATGCGGAGTTTGTTGAGCCACAAATCTCTGACGTGGCGTGGCAGGTAACTCATAATGACCCCAGCCCATTCAATATGATGATGACGGGCCAGGGAATGGGTTTCATCGATTTTGGCGATGGCTGCTGGAGCCCCAGGATCCAGGATCTGGCGATCGCAGCAAGTCACGTCGTAAAGGATCCGACCCTTCCTCTGGGTGGGGCTGAAAATCTTATCGCCGGCTATGCCTCTGTCATTCCACTTTCGGCGCTGGAAACAAAACTGCTCGTCGGACTGATGCGGGCGCGACAAAGCGCATTGATCTTGGTCAACTACTGGCGATCCCACCTTTTTCCGGCCGACGCCCAGTACATCAAAAAGAATGTCGCGCGTGCCGAGCACGGACTTTCCATCCTGGCGCCTCTTGGTGTCGCATCGGGCGAGGCGGCCGTCCTGGCGGCAATGCCGTCGTTTCAGCCGTAACGCATTTCGGTTCGCTCGACCGGCACGGTAGCCAAAAGACGAACCGCGAATTGATCAAGCTACTCTTTCAAATAGGCAGCAGCATATGTCCACAGATCTCATGCCTAATCGCTACAGGCCCGGCGAATCCGACCTTCCCAGGCGCGAGTCCGAGCTAATTGCTCGCCGTGACGAAGTACTTGGGGCCTCCTATCGGCTCCAGTACCGCCGGCCCGTGCACTTCGTTCGCGGCGAAGGCATGTGGCTCTACGACCCTGACGGGCGTGCCTATCTTGATTTCTACAACAACGTGCCGTCGCTCGGCCATTGCCACCCAGAAGTAAACGCCGCAATGGCTGAACAGGCGGGCCGGATAAGCGCCAACACGCGCTATCTCGAGCCAAAACTTATCGACTATGCCGAGCGTCTGGTCGACACTTTCCCAAGCGAACTCGACCGGGTGGTTTTTACTTGCACCGGAAGTGAATCCAACGATCTGGCCCTGCGTATCGCGCGATTTGCGAGCGGCAACGAAGGCGTGATTGTCTCGAGCTACGCCTATCACGGCACCAGCGCGGCTGTCGCCGCGGTTTCCCCGAACCTGGGTGACGCCGTCAAGCTCAGCCCATTCGTGCGCATGGTCTCCTTACCGGGGCCGGCGGGTGTGCCGGAATCACAAGCTGCGGACTTTCTCGAGGCGCAAGTACGCGCGGCCATTGTGGATCTGAACCGTCGTGGCATCGGCGTTGCGGCCCTGCTCATCGACAGTATTTTTTCCAGCGATGGCGTTTGGGTCGATCCTCCTGGCTTCATTGCCAGTGGAGTTGCGGCGGTGCGAGAGGCAGGTGGTCTCGTCATCGCCGACGAAGTTCAGCCGGGTTTTGGGCGAACCGGCGCTCATATGTGGGGCTTTGAACGGCACAGGATCGTTCCCGATCTCGTTACCCTCGGCAAGCCGATGGGCAACGGATTTCCAATTGGCGCGGTCGTTGGTCGCAAAGCACCGATGGAGCAATTTGGCGCCACCTCTCGCTACTCGAACACGTTCGCCGGAAATACGGTTGGCATAGCGACCGCGGACGCCGTGCTGACGATCCTGCAGCGCGACCAGATCCCTCAGAAAGCGCTTGCCATGAGCCAGCGCCTCCGAGCCGGGCTGGAGAAACTCGCGAAGCAGCAGCCCGGAATTCTTGCGATCCGCAACGCCGGTCTGTTCTTTGGCATCGATATAGGGCCTGAGGGTGCCCCGGCGGCAAGCCGGCGGGCAATGGCGCTGGATGTCGTGAACGCAATGCGCGACGACGGCGTCCTTGTCAGCACGACAGGGGCCAACGAGGATTCGCTAAAAGTGCGCCCGCCGCTCGTTTGTCAGGCCGAGCATGTCGACCTCTTCCTTGCAGCCATGGAGCGGGCGCTCATCAAGGTCGCAGGCTAGACCGCATGCCTGCGAGCAGGTGGCCTGGTCCTGGTTCCCAGATCCTAGTTCAGTGCGCGCCGAGATTGGCGGTGTCGGTCGGCCACTTGGGGCCTCTCGGCGGGATCAGGCAAGCATATCCTTCAGCCGATAATAGGTGCCCACCATTGGCAGGAACCACGGCTTGCCGGTATGCAGCGGGACGGCATTCCAGTCCATGCCACCACCGATTGGATTGGTATCTGTGCGGCCCATGGCAATGTCCGCTAGCACACTTCCGATCAGCGTCGAGAGCTGCGCGCCATGTCCTGAATAGCCCATGCCGTAGATCAGGCCATCGGCGGCGCCGGCGCGGGGATAGCGGTCATGAGTGCAGCCGACGAGACCGCCCCAGCAATAGTCGATTTCGACATCGGCCAGTTGCGGGAACACATCGAGCATCTGCTTGCGCAAAAGCTCTCCGGAACGCACGTCTGTCTTCTGGTTAGAGGCAGCCGAGAACTTCGCACGCCCGCCGAACAAGAGTCTGTTGTCCGGGGTGAGTCGGAAGTAGTTGGCGATGTTGAGCGAGTTCGTGTAGTTCCGATTGCCCGGCAGGGTTGCCGCGACCTCCTCGAGGGTAAGCGGGCGCGTCACGACGATGAAAGATGCAATTGGCATCATCCGTCGCCGATAGTAGTCAAAATTCTCGGTTGTATAGGCGTCGGTCGCAAGAATGACCCGGCGGGCAGCGAGCGAGCCGGTCGGCGAAGTGATCCGCCAGCCATCTGACACCCGGATGCAGGACTGGACGGGATTGTGCTCCCAGATCGTCGCACCATGGCGAGCGGCTGCGTCCGCCATGCCATTGGCATACTGGCCCATATGCATCATCGCCGACTTGGGTGACAGCACGGCGCCGTGAAAGGCCTCCGAACCCAGCTCCTTGCGGACATCGCCACGTGAGAGCCACTCCACCGAGGGGCCCACTTCGCGGCGAAGCTCCTCGCACATGGCCTGCAGCCCCTTCACATGCGATGGCTTGGATGCAAGCTTGAGCTTGCCTCCTCTGCGGAAGCTGCAGTCGATGCCCTCTTCAGCAATGATGGCTTCGATCATGTCGATCGAGTCGTCGTAGGAGCGCCAGAACCGACGAGCCTTGGCCTCTCCAAAGTGCGCTTTGGCCGCACCAAAACTGGCGAAGTGACCACTGTTGAGGTGCCCGCCATTGCGCCCCGATGCACCATATCCGACATGCTCGGCCTCGATGAGTGCGACCTTCACGCCAGACTTGGCCAGTTTGCGCGCGGCATTGAGACCGGTGAAGCCCGCCCCAATTACGGCGACTTCGAAATCGCCGGAGAGGGGTTCGCGGGTCGCCCCAGCAAAGGCTTTCGACGTATCATGCCAATAGGAGGTAAACTTCATTTTGAACACCTCTCGCGCTCGTCGGGACGCCGACAGGATGAAGTGTAGCTCCGTTCCCACGCCGTGAGGTGCGGCCCTTGCCATGGGCCCCCGCAACAATCAGTCGTCCTAGGCGGCGAAACCGCAGGAGATGCGGCGGCGGCGCAGCCTCCGCCTCGCAGCCGCCGCCCAGAACCTCCGAAAACTACCGCGAGGTCGCCCTTAGGTTCGCGCCCTAAGGGCTGCTTCCACCCGATCGGCGCCATTTGTGACGATATAGGCGATCACCATGTAGATGACGACAGCGATCAAGAAGGCTTCGAGGTAGTAGAAATTCAGCGCGGCGGTCAACTGGGACTGCGCAAAGATGTCAACGACCTCGATAGCGAATCCGAGAGAAAGCGCCTTCATGATCACCATGAACGAGTTGGCGAGGTCCGGGATTGCGGCTACGATCACCTGGGGAAGCATGACCCGCCGGAACAATTGGCTGCGTTTGTAGCCCAACGAGTGGGCCGCGTCCGCCTGACCGGTGTCAAAGGAGTTGAGGGCGCCCTTCACGACTTCCGCCTGGAAAGCGGCGACGCAAGCAGTCAACGCAACGATGAGCGTGATCCAGTTAGGCGTCAAGTGACCGTTGAATTCTATTCCAACAAGCGAGACCAGGAACTGGAGTGCGGGGGGAAGGCCGTAGTAGGCGAGGAAGATCACGATCACCATCGGGACCCCCTTGAAGGCGACCTTGTAGGCCACGACGAGTTCCCGCAGCACTGGTACCCGCCGATATTCGACCATCGCAAACAGGCTGCCTACGATCGTAGAGAGGACGAAGATCGCAAGCGCCATGGCGAGCGTCACAGGAACCGCGCCAAGGATGTCCCAGAGATCGGGAAGAAGAACTTCGGAATCGAACATGTGATAACCTCCTCTTCGATCAGACGCTTGCCATCATGGTATCCTTGGCCGGCGTGGCCGTTGGCTTGAACTTCGAATTCCGCATTTCGAAGAAGCGGACGACGAGCCATGCCACGAGGCACAGCAGCGCATAGATCACTGCCAGCACGAGATAGGTTTCGAACTGGTACTGGTTGTAGTCCCTCTCCATGACCAGATGCGCGGTTGCCATCACGTCCGCCGCCCCGATGTACATGACCAGCGCAACGTTGTGGATCAGGTAGATGATGGAGTTGCCGTAGCCGGGCAACGCGATGTGCACCGCCTGCGGCCCGACGACGCGAAGGATCTTTTGACGGACCGTGTATCCGAGACTGTCCGCGGCGTCATGCTGGCCGCGATCGACGGCCAGGTATGCCGGCCGCATGACCTCAGACAGATAACCTCCGTGGTAGAGGCTGAGCCCCAACATCGCAGCCACGGTGGGCGAGACGAAATCCTCGACCTCGAACAGGTCGACTATCAAGGGAAGTCCGTAGAAGGCGACGAACAACTGGAGGACGACTGGGACGCTCCGGGCATAGGATACGTAGAGGTCGGCCAGGTGACTGATCCCCGGTATTCTGCGCACCCGGAATGTGGTCCCGATCAGCGCTAGGCAGAAGCCGACGATCATGGCCGTGAATGTGATCGCGAGTGTCAGCGGCAATGCCTTGAGCAGCTCGGAGATCATTATGGAAAGGTCCACAGTGGAACACTCCTTCTTTCAGTCTTGGGCCTGATCGCCGGTGTCTCAGCCGGGCGTTACTTCATATGCGTGGTGATGTCCTCGCCGAACCATTTCTGCGAGAACTTCGCAAGCGTGCCGTCGGCCTTGAGTTCCTTCAGCGCCTTATCGATGTCTTCGGAGAGGGCCTTGTTCTCCTCAGAGCGGTGGATCAGGACGAAGGTGTTGTTGATAGCGACGGGCTCGCTCGCCTTGATGTCGAGCTTCTGCTGGTCGATGACCGTCTGCTCGCCAAGGTTGGACGGCAGAACCAGCGCGTCGTACTTCCCGTTCTGGACCTCCTTCAGGCGATCCGGGTACGGGATGCCCGCGCTCGATGCGGTGATTTCGATCTGGTAGTCTGGGTTCTGTTCCCGCCACTGGGTAGCGAACTTGTAGATGCCGCCGCCGGCCGTGACGGGCACGATCTTCTTTCCGACGAGATCCTTCATCTCGTTGATGCCGCTGTCCTTGCGGCTATAGATCTTGATCAAGCTGGCGCCAATCGGGCTCTCCGGAATGAGAAACTGCTTTTCGCGAGCGGGCGCACGGTAGTAGCCGCCGGTTGCGATGTCGTACTTGCCAGTGACAAGTCCGGTCTCCTGAGCGATGTCGGCTGCGCCTTCCATCTCGAACTTGTACTGGGGCAGCTTCGCGTTGATGGCCTTGAGGACGTCGGGCTCGTAGCCCTGCGGCTCGACGCCGATCGCACCCCAGGACAGCGGCTTGGATTCGGCTGCCGTCGCGATCTTGATGGTGCGCACATCCTGGGCGTGGGATACGCCAGCCGTTGCGAGGGCGAATGCGACGCCGGCTACGGCGAGGGCGAAAGTAAGGCGGGAAGTTGACTTAATAGAAGGCATGTCAGGCATCCTTTCTCTACTGGATTGTAAGCTCGGAATTGAGGAATTGGGCAAGGCGTGGATTCGACGGCGCGTCGAAGATCTCGGTCGGGCTGCCGTCGGCGGCGACGACGCCCCGATCCATGAAGACGATGCGGTTCGAGATGTTCTTTGCGAACTGCATCTCGTGGGTGACGAGCAGCGAGGTGATCCCCGATGACGTGACGTCCTTGATTACCCTAAGAACTTCGCCAACGAGTTCGGGATCGAGCGACGACGTGGGTTCGTCGAAGAGCATCACGTCTGGTTTGATCGCGAGCGCCCGCGCGATGCCGGTCCGCTGGAGCTGGCCACCGGAGAGCTGGGACGGGTAGCTGTCCAACTTGTCGGAGAGGCCTACCCGATTGAGCTCCTTCAGGGCGATCGCCCGCGCCTCGTCCTTTGACTTGCGCTGCACGACCACCAGCGGATCCATCACGTTCTGAATGACCGTCATGTTCTTGAAGACGTTGAACTGCTGGAAGACCATGGCCGTCCGGAGCCGGATCGCCTGTATCGCCGTGTTGTCCGGGCGCTGGTAGTCCATCTTGAGCTTATCGAACGCGATAGTGCCGGACGCCGGCTTTACCAGGTAGTTGATACACTTCAGCAGCGTGGTCTTGCCGGTGCCGCTGGGGCCGATGATCGACACCACGTCCCCGCGCTTCACAGAGAGATCGACGCCGTTCAGAACCTGCGTGCTTCCGTAGGACAGCTTTAAATCTTTGAGCTCAAGCATTTCTGGTCGGTGTCCTTTCGGGAGATGGTTCGGGAAGCGTCAGGCAATCGCTCGCCTCGTCCGTCGCGGTTTCGTCATCTGCCCATTCGTCTCCGAGGAGTTCGAGCGTGTGGAAGGCTTGCAGATCGGCGAAATGGCGCTCGCGGTCGGCGACGAAGAGCGCCCTGACGATGCCACGCGCTAGCCGGTCGGCGCCTTCGCTGATGGCAGGAATGTCACCCGTGAGTTTGCCGTGGCTCAGCGTAGCTGGGAAGTTGAAGCAGTGTATCCGGGAGAGCGCCGGGCAGGCACCCGGCTCTGTTTCGAGGAATTCAAACGCGTTTCCAAGATCGGGCGAGGCTTCGAGTTCGCCGTTCGGCATGTCAGCCGGTACGGGGAAGCGGTCACGCCACAGGCGGATGTAGGGTGCGACGGCAGCGAATTCCGGCCTGCTTGTCAGATCGATCTTGAAGCCCGTGCCGAAGACCAGGAAGTCGACTGGATATCTGCCTTTCGGCGTCGTCACCACGAGGTGATCGCCGTCCTGCTCCAGCCCGGTAATTGGGCTTCCCAAGTGTAGATGAGCCTGCGGGAACGCGCTGACGCGCAGAACGCTGGGGCGGGGTGGCGGCGTCTGTGCCCGCATGGCGTAGTCGAGAAAGCTCCACTTCCATTCGTCGGGTAAGCCTGCGAAACCGTGCACCACGCCCTGGCTGCCGATGCCGGTGAACTTGTTGATCTGTGGCAAGTCTGTGCGGCGCACGAACATGTCGAGCCGAGCCGCCCCGGCCTCGAGAGCGGTGGCGGCGTTATCCATCGCAGAAGCGCCGGCTCCTACGACGCCGATCCGCTTGCCGCGTAGCGACGCGAAATCGATAACGTCGGCGGTGTGAGCCCAGTACTTGCGCTCGATGTCGTCGGCGATGGGAGGAACGAAGGGGCCGCCCAGGCCGTCGCGGCCCGTCGCGAGCACCACGTGGCGGGCGATCATCGTTTTGGTGTGGCCGTCCTGACGGCATACGATGTCGAGCATGTCGTCCGGGCGCGGGAGGATAGCGTCGACAGTTGTCGCGTTGCGCACCGGGAGGTCGAGCACACGGCGGTACCATACCAGGTAGTCCATCCACGTCTCGCGCGGCGCCCTGTCGAGCGCCACCCAGGCGTCGCGCCCATGCAAGGCTTCGTAGTAGGCGCGGAACGTCAGCGCCGGCAGCCCCATCGCAGGCCCTGTCAGTTGCTTCGGGGAGCGAAGAGTTCGCATCCGTGCGAAGGTGACCCATGGACCCTCTCGACCGGCGGGTGCCTTGTCGAGGACGATGTGGTTGGCGACACCGAGCCGCTTCAGCATGGCTGAGGCGACAAGCCCAGCCATGCCGGCGCCGATGATCACCACATCGATTACACGTTGTCCGTCGACGACGCGGGTCGGAACCCAGGCCTTGGCCGGCAGTTCCAGCCAAGCGAGGTCCTGCTGCAGGCGCGCCTCAAGAGCGTCGAGACTGCTCGGAAACGCTGACATGTCGCTCACGATGGCGCTTCCTCGGATAGCAAAGTTTGCCCGTAGACGGTGTCGGCCAATGCGTCGTCGCCGGACGAGTCGTGCAGGCGGCAGCCAGGCATCGCCAAGGCAACCGTGCGCGCCGCATCGATCACGGCGGCGACGGTCGGCGTCATCGGCAGTGCGGCAGGTGAAATTGCGCCGAACAGGAAGGGGATCGTGTGGTCAAGCACGCGCATTATGATACCCTCGAGCGGAACGCCGCAGACGGTCGCCGGCTCGACGATCGCGACCCCCAGTCCAGCGCGGGCCATCGTGAGGGCCGTCATCGAGGCGTTGACGTCGATGATCCGCTGCGGCGTGACGCCTGCACGTTCGAGTGCCTCGTCGACGCGGTGCCGCAAGCGGTAGGGGTTCGCCAGGGTGATGATGCGGCGGTCCGCGAGATCGGCAAGGCGCACCACGTCGTTTCCGGCAAGCCGATCGCTCACGGCGAGAGCGACGACGCATGGGGCGTCGGCGACCCAGTGGACTTCAAGGCCGGGGTGTTCCAGCGGAAGGCTTGCGATCCCGAAGTCCGCCGAACGGGCAAGCACGGCCTGCACCACGTTCTCGGCCGCCAGCGCCTGCACATGAAGATGACGCGGAAGCAGGTCTGGCGCGACGGCCGCGATCGCCTGGGGTAGAACGCCGGCCGCAAGTGAAGGCGTGGCCGCGATCGTCAGCGAAGCCGGCTCATCGAGACCGATAGCGTTTGCCCGTTCGCGGATGTGGGCTAGGCTGGCGAGATGGCGCTCTACCTCGGCGTGGAAGAGTAGACCGCGCGCGGTCGGGCTGATTCGCGGTCCGCTTCGATGCAGCAGCGCATAGCCGATATCGGATTCTAGATCCTGGATAAGCCGAGTGACCGCCGGCTGAGATCGGCCAAGCAGCCGTGCCGCTCCGGTCACGCTACCGGCGGACATCACGGCTGCGAACGCTTCAAGTTGTCGGATATCGAAAGAGTTAGAATGCATACTGGACATCAACCACTCTCTGTCATGTCATTAAAGCATGATATTTCCCAATTGACGATGGGTAATAGATAAATTTTCTGCATTGAAGGCCAGATATCATTCTTATTTGACATAGTGGCCCGTCGCGCCTACCTAGATCGCATGCCTGCTGACGTACCGAGGGGCTTGCTTTGAGACTCATCGAAAACCTTGCCCCCGCAGGGCCGGGTTCCGCACTTGCGGAAGCCATGGAGAAACGTTCGGAGATTTTGCGCCTCAGCGAAGCGGCCCACGATGCCGTGCTACTGCCGCGCGAACCCGGCGGCCTGTCTCATGGCCTCAGGGCCGCGCTCGCCGCCCGGATGGCGCGCCTCAATCGCACCCCGGCGCTCGCAAGCCACTACGACACCCTGGTCGCCCGCGCCGACGAACCGACGACAGCCTCGCTCGTCAACCCCGGCACGAACGTGACGGACCGGCGTACCGCGGAGATAGTCCGTCACGCCGATCGGCTCACGCTCGCGCCACGCGAGGCCACGCGCGCCCATGTGGACGCGTTGCGCGAGGTTGGCGTAGCCGACGCTGATATAGTCCGGCTCTCGGAGCTCGCGGCCTTCGTCAACTACCAGGTGCGCGTCATTGCGGGTATCACGCTGATCGGAGGAATGCGTTGAGCGAGGTCGTCCACACTTTCACCACCACGATACCGCGCTGGCAACCCTATGTGGTTCCAGTCGATCTCGCGACTGCTACCGACGAGCAGCGTGCGGCGATGCAGGTGACGCCGTCCAGCAAGGGCATCTCCCCCTATGTGCTCACGCTTGCGCATGACCCAGAGTCGCTCGCGGTCCGCTCGCCCCTATTTAATCTGATCATGTACGGGCGCGACGGCCTGGCGGGCAGCGAGCGCGAGCTGGGCGCCGTCGCCGCTTCCGTCGTCAACCGCTGCGTATACTGCGCCGCGGTGCACGCCTCGCGGTTCAACCACCTGACGAAGCGCACGGACGTCATCGAGGCTGTCTTCGCCGATGGTCTTGAGGCAACGCTCGACGAGCACCTCCAGGCAATCTTCGACTTCTCGGCACGCCTGTCGACCACGCCGCCCGAGGCGACCGTCGCCGACGCGCAGGCGCTTGCCGACGTCGGGCTCAATGAGCTGGAGTGTCTCGACTTGGTCCTGTCCGCTGCCATCTTCGGCTGGGCGAACCGCTTGATGCATACGCTCGGCGAGCCGATGATGGATTGAATACTACAGACGGCCCCAGATTGAAGGCATGCAATCGATCATCTGCCACGATCGATCAAGCGCCTCCAACGCCGCCTCGCAGTGCCGGCAATGGCACAGCCGACCAGCGATGGGGGAGGAAAACTCTACCGGACTGGATAGGGACAAAAGCCGTGCAACGGGCTGCATTCCCGGGCTGCAGCTGCTTGCCGCTTGTCGATATAGCCGGCCAAGTCCTGCAGATGGATGTCTTTAGCACATTTCTGACTATTCTCGATCCGTACGACTGGTAGAGCGATGTCGACTGAGCCGAGCTTCCTAAGCATCTTCTGTAGTGTCAACTGGGAGAAGAAGTCGCGCCGGACATCTTCAAGCGGAATGATGACTTTGCAACTATATTGCGCCATGAGTAGGAAAGCAGTGTTTGGCGACATCTCGGTTTACCTTTGAAAATTCGGCCAAATGCGCCACATATCATAAAAGTCAGCAATGTCGATCCGCCTGATAAGTTATAAGTTAGAAAGAATGTGTAAGTGATTGATAATGCAATTAAATTTGCCATTGCACCTATGATGGATTGGACGGACCGGCATTGCCGGTTCCTCCATCGCCAGTTGACGCGCCGGGCATTGCTCTACACCGAGATGGTCGTCGCCGACGCGGTCATCCACGGCGAGCGCGAGCGCTTGCTCGGCTTCGATGGTACGGAACATCCGGTCGCGTTGCAGCTCGGCGGCTCCGATCCGCAGAAGCTTGCCGAGGCGGCCCGCATCGGCGAGGCCTTCGGCTATGACGAGATCAACCTCAATGTCGGCTGCCCATCCGACCGCGTCCAGTCGGGTACGTTCGGCGCCTGCCTGATGAAAGCACCGGTTCTGGTCGCCGATTGCGTCACGGCGATGAAAGCCTCTGTCGGCATCCCCGTCACCGTCAAATGCCGCATCGGCGTCGACGAGCAGGATCCTGAGCCGGCGCTCGATGCGCTGGCGGACGGGGTTTTCGCGGCCGGCGCAGACGCGCTGTGGGTGCATGCCCGCAAGGCGTGGCTGGAAGGGCTGAGCCCTAGGGAAAACCGCGACATCCCGCCGCTCGACTACAATAGGGTGTATCGGCTGAAGGCCAAAAATCCAAACAAATTCATCGGCATCAACGGCGGCATTCAATCCCTTGAAGAGGCGCTCGACCACATTGATCATGTCGACGGCGCCATGCTCGGCCGCGCCGCTTATCATACGCCGGGCATTCTGGCAGGCGTCGACGCGGCGTTTTACGGCGACAAACCCAAAACGTTCGATTTTGCCGCGCTGATCGATGCCATGGCGGATTATGCGGCACGCCATATCGAGCGGGGCGGGCGGCTTGGCCATGTCACCCGTCACATGGTCGGCCTGTTCCACGGTGTGCCCGGTGCGCGCCGTTACCGGCAAATCCTTTCGACCGATGCGACAAGGCCGGACGCCGGACCCGATGTGCTGAAGGCAGCTTTCGCCGCAGTCGATTTTAGCGGGACGGACGCCGAAGCAGCCTGACTGTCCAATCGCGCAAGATCATGCGGTCGCTTGCGTGTCTTCCGCGGTCTGTTCAGCAAACCAGAGGACCGTCGGTCAAGCTAAGCAGCGCTCGCCCGCTCGGCGTCCTGCATTTCTTCTTTGATCGCGTGCGACATGGATCGAGTGCGCAGCGCATCGCGCTTCGGCGGCGCCTGGAATGTGCGGCGATATTCGTGGGTGAATTGCGAGATGCTCTCGTAGCCCACCTCGAACCCAGCGCTGGTTGCCGAAAAGCCTTCATCGAGCATAAGGCGGCGTGCTTCGATTAGGCGAAGCCGCTTCTGATACTGTCCCGGCGTCAGCGACGTCATGTGCTTGAAGTGCTTGTGGAAGGCGGTGAGGCTCATCGCCGCTGCCGCCGCCAAGCGCTCGACGGGAATACGCGATCGATATTCGGTTCTAAGAATCGCGATGGCCGCCGCGAGACGGGTCGCGTGACTGTCGGGATCCGCAAGCGACCGCAGGGCCGCGCCGTGCTGACCGGAGAGGAGCCAATAATGCAGTTCGTGCATAATGCCGGGGCGCAGGAGCGACGTAGCATCCGGTCGGTCCAGCAAGCGCATCAGCCGCGCTGCGCAATCCAGAATCGCGGCATTGGTGTCCTCAGCGAACAAGGTGCGTGTCTCTGACGGGCGCTGCGCACGCACGCTGCCCAACTGCGCTGCCATCTCGCGCAGGAGCGTCATCTCGAGTTCGACCGCGACGGCCAAATAGGGCTCGCGCCGGCTTGCCTGCACGATCCGTCCGACGACCGGCATGTCCGCGCTCACGATCACGGATTGCCCGGCGGAGAAAACTTGCTGCTCCCTGCCCACGGTCATGAGCTTGGCACCCTGCAGAACCAGACAAACCAGCGGCCGATAGACCGAGTGAAAGTCGCCAGGTGGTGACTCAACGCACATCATCCGCAGGCCCGGCACTGGCGTCAGCGCCAGGCCGTCCCGGTTGGCATGGCGGGCGGCATAGGTGTGAACGGCATGTTTGAGGACGTCCATGCAATGTCTCCTGCAGCGGCGCGATGCTGGCGATCCTAGCATGCGGGCGGACAAACATCACGTGGGCTGCAGGATCGAGCAAGTTTTGCGCATGCGTTGGCAAGCTGTCGACCGCATCGCCCTGTAGGAAATGTCCCAACCGAACACGCCCGCTCGACAAGGAAGGGGATCTATATGTCTGGACAGAACGTGTCACCGAGACGAGCCCGTGCTGGCGATGTCGCCATGGCACTTCGCGGGCGCATGATCTCCGTGACCGCGATGGCGCCGGGCGTCGTCAACACCGTCCTGTTTACTGACAGGAAGACGCCGGAGCAGATCGCCGACTTCGCCGCGCGCACGCCACATCAGCGCATCGGCGAGCCTACCGACATTGCCGACGCAATCGCGGCGCTCTGCAGCGGGACGGTGCCTGGATCAACGGGCAGACGGTATTCGCAAACGGCGGGATCGTTTGACCCCGATTGGCTGGAATTGATGGAGCACAGAACGATGAAAATGACCGGAAATACGATCCTGATCACCGGCGGAGGGTCCGGAATCGGGCGGGAACTGGCGCTGCGCTTCAATGCGCTTGGAAACACTGTGATCGTCGCGGGACGGCGCAAGGAGGCGCTCGAGCAGACGATCGCCGGGCGTGAAGGCATGCACGCGATGGTCGGCAATGTCGAAGATCCGGAAGCAATTATGGCATTTACCAAGCACGTAGTCGCCGAGCACCCGGCGCTCAACGTGCTCATCAACAATGCCGGCGTCATGCGCCGCGAGGATCTCACCAGGACCCGCGATCTGCGCGACGCGGAGAAGACGATCGTCACCAACCTGTTCGGACCGATCCGCCTCACCAACGCGCTGATCGACCATCTGGCGGCCCGGCAAAATGCCGTGATCGTCAATGTCTCGTCAGGCCTGGCCTTCGTGCCGCTGAGTGGCACGCCGACCTACAATGCCAGCAAGGCGGCGATCCATTCCTATACGGTGTCGTTGCGCGAGCAACTCAGGGGCGAGGTCGAAGTGATCGAGCTTGCGCCGCCCGCGGTTCGCACGGAACTCACGCCCGGCCAGTCGACGCGCGACGAGTATATGCCGCTCGATGCGTTCATTGACGAGACGATGGCGTTGTTCAGCCGGGAGCCGACGCCCAAGGAGATCCTGGTGGAGCGCGTGGGCTTCCTGCGCTGGGCGGAGCGGGACGGCCGGTTTGATCAAGCGGTCGAGATGCTCAACGCTCATTGAGCGGCGCCGAAGCAGCCCGACTGTTCAATCGCGCAAGATCATGCGGTCGCCGCGCACGTCGAAACCGGACAGTGAGCCGATGAAATTCATGCCGAGCAGGCTCTGGCCGAGCATGCCGGGCGCGGCGATCATGACCGGCATGTCCTTGCGTACGATCCCGCCGATCGCCAATTCGTCGGTTCTCACGGCGGCGGCGCGTGCCATGCCGTTGGCGGTGGAAACCGGTATGGTGAAATTGAGAGCGGCTGGATTGAATCCGGCCGCTTGCGCGTCCTGCGCGGTCAGCACGGTGCTGGTTGCGCCGGTATCGACCACGGCTCGGACCGGCGTGCCGTTGACCATGATGCGCGCTTCGAAATGGCCATTGCCGGCCTTGTCCAGGGTCACCGTGGCATGGCCGTCTTCAAGGCCCAATGCCAGCGGACTGCCGGGAACAAGGCCGGCCGTTACCCGGCTGGCGAAATCCTGCAATTCATAACGGTATTGGTAGCCGGCGATCAGTGCGAGCACGATGACGGCCCAGGTGCCCAGATTGCGGGCCATCGCGCCCAAGGGTCTGCCTGATCTGAGCAGGCCGGCGCCGATGAGCGCGACCAAAGCGCCAAGCCAGATCAGCCGGCCGAAATCGTAATTGTCGACGCCGAATGTGCTGCCGGCGGAATCGTTGAGCATGAGCAGGGCCACACCTACCCCGATCAGGATCATCAAAACCCAGAAAGATCGGTTCATATGTGGCTCACGAGAGAGCGTCGCGTTCGCGCGCGAGGCGGGTGCGGCGGGTTTCCCGGCGCGGTCTGCGTTCAACCGTTTCCAGCCGGGCCGGCAGCTCGGCCATGACGCTGCGGCGGATTTCAGGGGTCATCTCGATCCAGGCGCCGATTTCCTCGCGCGTGCGGCCGCAACCGAAGCAGAAGCCGGTTTTCATGTCGATCGAACAGACCAGGATGCATGGGGATTCGATGGCCGTCATGATATTCTCTCAGGGTTCCGTCAGGAATCCCTTGTCTCGTCTCCACATGGTGCAACGGCAAGGCCAATGCAAGCCCTCCGGAATGCGCCGCCGACAACCGCTTTCGCGTCAATGCAGGCAGTTGTGCCGGCCGAGCAAGGCGGCTATGCCGCTCACCAACTCTGGAAACGATCACCAACGACATGACCAGCGCGCTGCCCTTCGACGATTTTCGCAATCTTCTGGCGACCCTGCCGCCGGCCGATACGGCGGCCGAAGCCCGCGTCCGTGCGCTGTTTGCCAAGGCCGACAAACCCACAGGTTCGCTCGGCCGCATCGAGGGCATCGCCGCGTGGCTCGCTGCCTGGAGCGGCCGTGCGCCGCCGGCAGTGAACCGGCCCCTGGTGGCGATCTTCGCCGGTAATCACGGCGTCGCTCGGCACGGCATTTCGCCACGGCCTGTCGCTGCCACGGCGAACGCCGTCGAGCTTTGCGCGGCCGGGGGTGCGGCGGTCAACCAGATCTGCATCGCCAATGATCTCGGGCTGAAAGTGTTCGATCTAGCGCTCCACATTCCGACCGCCGACATCACCGAGGACGCAGCACTTGACGAGCGCGGCTGTGCCGCCACCATGGCCTTCGGCATGGAGGCGATCGCCGGCGGCACCGATCTGCTTTGCCTTGGCGACCTCGGCGTCGGCAATTCCACCGTTGCAGCGACTTTGTTTGCCGCACTGTTTGGTGGCAAGGGCGCCGATTGGGTCGGATCCGGATCGGGCGCCGATGCATCGATGCGGGCGCGCAAGGCGGAAGTGGTCGATGCCGCGCTAGCCTTCCACGGCACAAGTCTCAGGAATCCGCTGGAAGCGTTGCGCCGGGTTGGCGGCCGTGAATTCGCGGCGATCGCCGGCGCCATCCTCGCCGCCCGGATGCAGAAGATTCCCGTCCTGCTCGATGGGCTAGTTGCGACTGCCGCCGCCGCGACGCTGCATGCCGCCAACCCCGCCGCGCTCGACCACTGCCTGCTTGCCAGTCTGTCGCCAGAGCCTGCGCATGCTCGGGCCGCCGAGCGGCTCGGCTTGCGCCCGCTGCTTGATCTCGGCGTGAGCCACGGCGAGGGGGCAGGGGCGGCACTTGCGGCGGGCCTGGTCAAAGCCGCTGCGCTCACCAGCTCGGGCATGGCGGCGGCGGTTCATTAAAGCGCGTCGCGTTCGACCCGCCTCATGCGACGCGCTTTAGGTTGTTTTTCGCATGTCGTTATCGCAAAACCGCTGCACACTTTTGCGCGACATGCATTAAGCGTCTATCGCCGGCGCGCAGCAACGGCTTTGGTCGGCAGCGCCGGCAATTCCTCCATAACCCGGCTCAACGGGAAGATGGCGATCGCCTCGGTGCCTTCGCGCAGTTTGGAATGGAGTTCGAACTCGCCGCCATGCATGGCGAGCAGGCTCTGGACGATCGGCAGGCCAAGCCCGGTGCCTTGTTCGGCGCTCTTGATGGCGATCGAGCCCTGGCCGAAGGCGGACAGCACGACCGGAATCTCGTCTTCCGGTATGCCAGGCCCGTTGTCCTTGACGGAGAGGTATTGGCCGCCGCCCGCCGTCCAGCCGACGCGCACGCGGATCTCGCCGCCAGTTCCGGTGAACTTGATGGCGTTCGACAAAAGATTGAGCGCGATCTGTCGCACCGCGCGTTCGTCGGCGAACAGGCGCGGCAACGCGTTTTCGAAATCCTGGACGATCCGGATATCCTTGTTGCGCGCCTTCAGCTCCATCATGTGACAGCAATCCTCGACGACGGATAGCAGCATCATCGGCTCTTCATTGAGCTGGTATCGGCCGGCTTCGATGCGCGACAGGTCGAGGATTTCGTTGATCAGGTCGAGCAGATGCTGGCCAGAGTCATGCACGTCACGAGCATAGTCGCGATAGGTCGGGTTGCTCATCGGGCCGAGCACCTCGTTCGCCATCACCTCGGAGAAACCGAGAATGGCGTTGAGCGGCGTCCGCAATTCGTGGCTCATCGAGGCCAAAAACCGCGACTTTGCCAGGTTGGCGTCCTCCGCCCGTCGCCGCGCTTCGTCCGACATCGATTTCGCGGTGTCCAATTCGGCGATCAGCGCATCCTTTTCGGAGCGGAACGAGAGCAACATCAAGGACGAGCGGTTGAGCTGGCGCGCCACATAGGCGAAGAAGGGAAGCGAGACGATCAGCAACCCGGCCATGATCAGTTCGACCGGCATCCACTGCCTGGCGCCGGTATAGGCATAGGCGGCCACCGGAACGGCGAAGGTCGCCAGCAACGCACCGCGCAGCGATGACGCCGTAATCGCGGTCGCCGCCATGGCAAGCAGCAGCACCACCGCCTTGATCAGCTGAAACTGGTCGACCTGGCAAGCATCGCAACCGAGCCAGGCGAACCAGGCCCAGCCCAGGCCGCAAAGGAAATGGCCTATCAGGAATTCACCGTGCGTTTGCAGCGGGTTGAGTTCGGCAGCTTCCGTTCGGTCGACGCGCCTCGCCATGAACACGACGATCGTGTAGCAGATGAGTGTAAAAAGGGCCCAGACGCCAATTTCCTTACCGACGCCAGCAAACAGACCGGTCGCGGCGGTCGCCAGGACGAGAAGCGGAACTATGATCGCGCCGCCTATCATCGCACCGGCGTGGAGTTTCAACAGCTCGCGGTCGAAATCAGGATTTCCGGCCTGCTGCGAAAGACGGTCGCGCGTCTTGCGCACCGCGCGCGCCACATCGCTGTTGCGATGGGGTTTCCGGCGGTCCACAATAAACTTGTCCGCTGTGGTCGAGCGTTGCGAGGGCATGGAGACTTCAATTTATGCGGGCAGCGGTTTCAAATTGTTAAGCTACGTTCGAATGATTAACCAACGGTTTGCCATATGAGCCGATCGTGGTCGCGGCGACCGCGACAGCGATACGTCCCGCCGCGGCCGCGAAGCCTTTGGCGCCGGCTGGTGGACTACGCACTGGCCGTGCTTGTCCTCGGTCTGCTGATCCTTCTGGCGGCGCGGCTTGATCGGATCGAGACCCGCAAGACCGAGGGTGCCGCCGTCGTCAATGACGGCGATACGATCACGCTCGGTATCGAGCGCATCCGTATGCGCGGCATTGACGCGCCCGAATATTCGCAGGTCTGCCGCAAGGGCGGCGCCGGCTATCCCTGCGGCAAGCTGGCGCGGCAGTCGCTGGTGCGTCTGATATCAGGCAAACCCGTCTCCTGCACCGGCTGGCAGCGCGATCGCTACGGCCGGCTGCTCGGCGACTGCAACGCCGGCGGCAAGGATCTTAACCGCGCCCAGGTCGAGGCCGGCTGGGCGGTTGCCTATGGCGATTTCGAAACCGAAGAAGCCGCTGCCCGCTCCGGCAAGGCCGGCATCTGGGCCGGCACTTTCGACGAGCCGCACGATTGGCGCGAGAGCCACGATCACGAAGTGACCGAAAGGAAGCACGGCACTTTGGCTTCGATTGGCGATGCCTTGCGAGAAATTTTTCGCTTCCGGTGATGGTCAACCCTATAGTTGTTGCAACAGACCTGATCAGCGACGTGGCGTCCATTAGGACGCACAAGGCATGCGCTGGGATTCTTGATTCGCACGTACTTTCCGGAAATCGATTCCGGTTTTGGGCCGATCCGATAGGAGGAATGGAATGAAACTCTTCGACGGCGGCCGGGCGCCCAATCCACGGCGGGTTCGCGTCTTCCTTGCCGAAAAGGGGCTTCAAATTCCTCTGGTGCCCGTCGACATGGGCGCGCTGGAGCACAGAAAGCAGCCGGTCAGTTCGCGCAACCCGCTGCAGCGCCTGCCGGTGCTCGAACTCGACGACGGCACCGTCATCACCGAATCCGTCGCCATCTGCCGCTATTTTGAGGAACTGCATCCGGAACCGGCTTTGTTCGGCCGCGGCGCGCTCGGCAAAGCGCTGGTCGAGATGTGGCAAAGACGCATGGAGCTTAACTTGCTTAGTTGCGTCACTGCCGCGTTCCGGCACATCCATCCGGCGATGAAGGAATGGGAGATCCCACAAATCCCCGAATGGGGCGAGGCCAACAAGCCGAAAGCCGTCGGATTCCTGAAACTCCTCGACGACGAGTTGGCGAACCGGGAATTCGTCGCCGGCGATGCCTATTCGATCGCCGACATCACCGGGCTGATTGCCATCGACTTCATGAAGCCGGCGCGTATCAAGGTGCCGGAAGACTGTGCCAACGTGCTGCGCTGGCATCAGGCGATCTCCAGCCGGCCGAGCGCTGCCGCCTGAGAATGAGTTCCCGAGAATGAGCGAAGAGCTGGAAAACTTCGCGGCGAGGGTACGCGCCTGCCGTATCTGCGTCGAAAACCCGGTCGGCCGCCCGTTGCCGCACGAGCCGCGCCCGGTGCTCAGGCCGTCGTCGAGCGCCCGCATCCTGATTGCCAGCCAGGCACCGGGCACCAAGGTGCATATGTCAGGCATGCCGTTCACCGACGCCTCCGGCGATCGGTTGCGGAACTGGCTGGGCGTCAGCAGCGAAGAATTCTACGACACGACAAAATTCGCCATCGTGCCGATGGGCTTTTGCTTTCCCGGCCAGGATGCCAAGGGCGGCGACCTGCCGCCGCGCCGCGAATGTGCACCGGCCTGGCGTGCGCCGCTGATGGCGCTGATGCCGCATATCGACCTGGTGCTGACGATCGGCAGCTATGCACAATCCTGGCACATGGGCGCCGCGCGCCGGTCCTCGCTGACGGAGACCGTGAAGGATTGGCGCACCATCTTGGATGTGCCCAGCAACCCGAAAGTGCTGCCGCTACCGCATCCGTCGTGGCGCAACACCGGCTGGTTGAAGCGCAATCCGTGGTTTGAAATGGATTTGCTGCCGTTTCTGAGATCGGAAATCCGCTATCGCCTCGGCTGAAGCGTAAGCAAGAAATCACTCGCTTTTGCGCCATCTGGCAGAATTTCTTTCTTGTGAATGGCCTAAATAAGAAGGACTATAGCCAATCTATTCCTAGTCTATCCCCGTGGGAGCACCGAAATGGACCGCCTTGACAGAAAAATCCTCCGCCTCTTGCAGGAGGACGCGACGCTTGCGGTCGCCGATGTCGCCAAGAAAGTCGGACTGTCGACCACGCCCTGCTGGCGCCGCATCCAAAAGCTCGAGGAGGAAGGCGTGATCAAGCGGCGCGTCGCCATCCTCGATCATGAAAAGGTCAATGTGCGCGTCACTGTGTTCGTGTCGATCCGCACCAATTCGCACAGCCATGAGTGGCTGCGGCGCTTTTCGGAGGTCATCCAGGAATTTCCGGAAGTGGTCGAGTTCTACCGCATGAGCGGTGACGTCGACTATCTCCTGCGCGTGGTAGTGCCCGATATCGCTGCTTACGACGCCTTCTACAAGCGGCTGATCGCCAAGATAGAGATCCGCGACGTCTCGTCGTCGTTTGCCATGGAGCAGATCAAGTACACCACCGAAATGCCGCTGGACTACATGGTTCTGGACAAGGAATCGGGCGCCAACGCTGCCTGAGAATTTTTTGCTTAATTCTTCTTTTTGTTGAGAAAACGCCACGGCGAGTTTGCCGGCTGGGTGATGGTGTCCGGCACCACATCGACATCCACCACCTCCGCCTTGCGCACCGCGTAGCCCGATTGGATGACGCTGGCGCCGTCGAGGATGAAGAGCTGACTTTTCTCCATGCCCGGCTCTAGGACGCCGGTCACAGAAACCGGCTGATAGGCTTCCGACATCCTATAGGGGCGGGCGGGCGTGACGAGGACGATCTGATTGGGCGGCGGCGTCGGCATGTGGCTGCACGCACCTGTCCACGGCACCAGCAGGAACTGATAGACGAGATCGCCGTCCCGATCGAGCGGCAGTGCGTATCCCGCCAGTTGGACGGCCTTGTCTCGCAAATTGAGAGACAGCGTCTCGCCACGGTCAGGCATTTTTGCCGCGACCATCGGCAATCCGACACTTTCGGCTGCGGGCTGGGTCGCCGGGCGCAGGTCCTTCCAGAATATGCGCGCGGTTTCGGCCGAAGCGGTGGCAATGGAGAGGCCCAGTGCCACGGCTAAGGCCGAGCCTGATTTGAGACGATCGCTCATTGGCTTCATCCTTCGCCAGTCCGTGGCTGGATCGGGTAAACCCGTCGTGAAGTATCGGCAACGGAGTGATCCACTTGTTATCGCAGAATGCAACTTCGAGTGCCATGCCCGTGGGGTTAACCGGGGCAAACCGTCGTTGAGGCTGCCGCCCACAGTGAAGGGCGCGGCGGCACCGGCTCGGGGAGTTCGATCCGAAGAAAGGCGAGGAAATCGCCGAAAGCGTCTTGCCCGGTCGCCTCAGCGGCGCAGAATAACCCGACCAAGCGACGCCAGTAGACAGACCCCATCTTCGAATATCGCCTGAGCCTGGAGAAGTTCAATGCCGACCAGCCATGATCTCAACGGGCTGATGAAATTCCTCAGCCGTGACGAATGGAGCGAATGTTTCGCGGAAGTGTTCGACGATCATTTCGGCCCGATCCTTGGCGACGGGGACATGGAATTCGAAGAACTCGCCGAGGTCCTCGGTGACGACAGAGTAATGAATCTTTGGGGCTGCGCCTTCGAGGATTTCCTGACCCAGGATTTCGAGGGCGAACCCAGCAACATCGTCGATGAGTATCTCAAGCGCAGAGGCTGGAAGGAAAATGCGCAAACGAGAGCCTATATGGGCGCGCTGCGTACCTCCGTCATGAGCTTGTATGAGGTGAGCGACGTCGTTCCGGGACAATCGCTTATGGCGCGCGATCTTCTCCGCGGTGGCGAGCCGATCGCAGTCAAAGAGGGCACCGCCACCAAGACCTTGAAGCAGTGGGACAAGATAGCGGCGAGAATCGTGCCCGTCCTCGGGAAGAATATCCTTACCGGCGGCATTCTTCCTTTCACCCGAGAGGCCACCGACTCCTTGCTCGATGGTCTGTTGGACGTGTTCGGCAAAAGGACCGCAAGAAAGCTGCCGGCCATGAGGGATGAAGACCTGCGGGCGGTGGCGTTCATGTTCACGCTCGTATGGGTGTTCGACGCCCTAGACAAGGTGATGAACATGCCGATGCTCCAAAATACCGAGGGCGACGAATTCATGTTTCATGATGTCCGCTTTCCCTTGGCCTCCGGCGTGATGCAGAAGGACATCGCCGCCCGGCTGAACGGCATAGCGGGCATGTCGCAGGAAAATGCACAATTCTGGAACTGGTTGGAATACATGCCGCAAGGCGAGGACAAACCCAAGGAGGCGGGCACGCTTTCCCTGGACACGGCAATGGACAACGGTTTGCGCGTGTTGGGCAATGTCGAGTTGAAAGGCGGTTTCCTGTGTCTATCCGCCAATTCCGCCGAGCGGGCGGAAAAAGGGACGGCCCTGATCCAGCGAGCCCTCGGCGATCTGGTCCGAACACCTCTTACCGAAATCCGCACCATACAGCAGATGATGGCCGAACGGCCGGCCATGGAGGGCAGGACGCCCTCATCGGAGATGCCGTCGGAACTCGCTGAACAGGTCATTCACGAGTACCTGGATCAACACTATAGGGAACCCTCGATCAGCCGGTCCAAATGCTTGGGGGCAAGACACCGCGTCAGGCCGTCAAGACCCAAACTGGCCGGCAAAAGGTCGCCGAGTGGCTAAAATATTTGGAAAACCAGACCGCGAGGCAGCCTGACCGCGCCCATCCTGTGGCCGTTTACAGTCTTGAGTGGATGTGGACGGAACTTGATGTTCACGACCTACGCCGGTAGCGTCTGGCATCCTCAACGCTCCAAGCGCACCACATGCCGACGCGAGCCGGCCATGCCGATCTCGTGGAATCCGCGGGCCACGAACATCTCTCGAAAGCCCATGAAACGGTAACTCGGCGACGCCTGGCCGACCGGATAGGCCTCGATGGTCCTGGCGCCTTTGGCGAAGGCGTGATCGATGGCCGCGTCGAGCAGGGCGCTTGCCAGTCCACGGCCGCGCGACGCCCTCGGCACATAGAAGCAGACGATCGACCATACGCCCGCCTCGCTGTCGTCCTGCGCCTGCGACAGCTTGCGATAGGTCTCGCGTGGCGCCACGGAGCACCAGCCGACGGTCTTGCCTTCGGCATGGGCGACGATACCGACCGGCGTGCCGGCGTCGATGAGCGCCATCATGGCCCGTCTCCGCTCATCGTTGGACGCATGCTCGCGGTTTTCAAGGTGGCGCCAGGCCATGCACCAGCAGTATTTTGGTGCGCCAGGCTGCTCGAACAGGTTCTCGAAATCGGCGCGCGTGGATCGCGTCACCTCAGTAAAGCGGATTTGCCTCCGGTCAGCCTTTCCTGGCGAGCCGCTCGAGCGTTTTGGCATCGGAAAGCTCCCTTGCAGCGTCCTTGCCGATCCAGCGCGCCGTCTTGTCGGTCGATCCGGCCAGCTTCTGTGCCAGGGCAAGGGCAGCGCCGTGCAATTTCACCGATCGCTTGCCGATAGAGCGAAGCGCCCAGTTCACCGCCTTCTTCACAAAGTTACGGCCATCGCCGGCGTGCGCTTCGATGATCGGCAGGAAGTCGAGGAAGGTCGCCTCTGGTTCATTCTTCCGGTGGACCACCGACCAGGCCATCATAGCAAAAGCCGTGCGTCGAACGAATTCCCGTTCGTCGGCCGCGAACTCTTCTATCAGTTCCTTCCAGCAATCCGTATCGACAAAGAGATCGGAGACGCCGTCGACGATATCCCACGAGTCGAAGGTCGCCGCCCATTGTCTTGCATCCGCGACAGAGAACCGCTTCGGGTCGGCTGTCACTGAAGCGATGAACTGCGCTTCCATAATGCGCGACTCCCATAGTTCGAAGGCACGCTCATGGTTGCGCTTGATTTTCTTGGCAATCTGCCGCTGCACGCCATGCGAGATGCCGAGCGCACGTTCGATCTTGATGCCGTAGCGCAGCATGCCAAGGCGGTTCTCCTGCGAGCCGGTCGAGCGCAGATGGGCGAGAATCTCCTCGGCGCTGGATTGGGGCGACAGCTCGGCCAAGACAAAACCTACTTTTCCAATCGCGCCAGCAGCGAGGACGTGTCCCAGCGTTTGCCGCCCATCCCCTGCACATCCTTGTAGAATTGGTCGACAAGTGCCGTCACCGGCAGCTTGGCGCCATTGCGATCGGCCTCCGCCAGGCAGATGCCGAGATCCTTGCGCATCCAGTCGACGGCGAAGCCGAAATCATATTTGCCGGCATTCATCGTCTTGTGGCGGTTCTCCATCTGCCATGAGCCGGCCGCTCCCTTGGAGATCACCTCGATGACTTTCTCGATGTCGAGCCCGGCCTTCTTGCCGAAATGGATGCCCTCGGCCAGCCCTTGGACAAGACCGGCGATGCAGATCTGGTTGATCATCTTGGTGAGCTGGCCCGAGCCGGCCGGACCCATCAGCCCGACCATGCGGGCATAAGCATCGATGACGGGCTTTGCTTTGTCGAAGGCTTTCTGTTCGCCGCCGACCATGACGGTCAGCACGCCGTTTTCGGCGCCTGCCTGACCGCCGGAGACCGGTGCGTCGAGGAACGAGAAACCGCGCACTTGCGCCTTCTCAGCCAGTTCGCGCGCGACTTCAGCCGAGGCCGTGGTGTTGTCGATGAAGATGGCTCCTTTCTTCATCGACTGGAACGCACCCTCGGCTCCAATCGTCACCGCGCGCAGGTCGTCATCATTGCCAACACAGGAAAAGACAAAGTCCTTGCCGTCGGCCGCCTCAGCCGGCGTGTTGGCAACACTGCCGCCATGCTGGGCAACCCATTGCTCGGCCTTTGCCTTGGTGCGGTTATAGACGGTGACGTCGTGGCCGCCCTTGTTACTGAGATGTCCGGCCATTGGATAGCCCATGACGCCAAGACCGAGAAATGCCACCGATGCCATGTTTGCGAATCCCTTAGAAGCCTGTTTCCGGCCTTCTTAGCGGATCAGGCAAAGCTATGGGAGTCAGCGGTGCAGATGTATGGTAATGCGCCGTTCTATCCACTCGACCGCGTGGCGGAGCATCTCGACAATGATCAGATAGATGATCGCCGCCCAGATATAGGACTGGAAGTCGAAAGTGCGCGAATAGGTGAGCTTCGTAATGCCCATCAGATCATAGACGGTGATGAGGGCCACGATGGCGGAGCCTTTGATCATCAGGATTATCTCGTTGCCATAGGGACGCAGCGCCACGATCAGCGCCTGTGGCAGGATGATCTTGCGCAGTGTTTGCAGTTTGTGCAGGCCAAGCGAGGCAGCGCCTTCCCACTGACCTCTGGGGACGCTCTCGATAGCGCCGCGCAGGATCTCAGCCTGATAGGCCGCTGTATTGAGGGTGAACGAGAAAATGGCGCAGTACCAGGCTTCACGAAAAAAGCCCCACAGGCCGACAGCTTCAAGTGCCGGTCGAAACGAACCCACTCCATAGTAGATAAGAAAGACTTGTGTCAAAAGCGGAGTGCCGCGAAAGAAGTAGACATAAGCGTAGGCAACGCTGGACAGGATCCGGTTCCTGGACATCCGCGCGTAGGCGACAGGAACTGAAAGGACGGCTCCCAACACGATCGACACGGCGACAAGCGTGAGCGTCACGCCAAGGCCAGAGATGTAGCCCGGAGCGTATTTTTGGAAGAGTTCGGAATTCCACGCCTCGACCAAGTATACAATCATGCCGATGCCGAGCACGATCCAGAGACCGACCAACGCATATCCCAATACACGTTGCCGGGACCAGCCGCGCGGGATTGCTGGCGGTTTTTCGACCTTGGTCGCCACGTCGGCTGCTGCCGCACTCATCGTTGCACCTGTTGTCGGCCAACCCTGCGTTCAATGGCATTGATGCCGAAGGACGAGATGACGGCGAGGAGCAGATAGATAAGAGCAGCGACCCCAAAAAACAGGAATGCATGCTTGGTGACGCGAGCGGCGACGCCTGCCTGCCGCAATATGTCGGCAAGACCGATGGCGGATACCAGCGCTGTATCCTTGAGCAGGATAAGCCACAGATTGGCAAGACCCGGCAGGGCAATACGGATAAGCTGCGGCAGCACCACCAGTCGCATCGTCTGCCCCGCTGACAGGCCAACCGAATAGCCGCCCTCATACTGTCCCTTCGGAATGGCGCGGAACGCGGAGAGGAAGACCTCGCTGGCATAGGACGAGAAGACGACGCCGAGCGCGATCATGCCGGAAACAAATGCGTTCACTTCGACCGCAGCGGTCGGGTCATATAGGCGCATCAATTGCTGGATGCCGATTTGCGCGCCGTAAAAGATCATGAACAGGGTCAGCAGCTCGGGCAATCCACGAAAGATCGTGGTGTAGATATTGCCGGCCAGCCGCAGTGACGGTTCGTCAGATTGCTTGGCCAGTGCAACCAGGAAGCCGATCATCAGACCGACAGGCAGGGTCGCGGCTGCAAGCGAAACGGTGATGAAAACACCATAGGCGATGTCGTCGAGCCAGCCTTCGGGTCCCCAACTGAGCAGCGTCCAAACGCTTTGCATCCGCCTGCCTGTTCTCCTCTATGGCTTTTTTTGAGAGCGGCGCGTCACCCCTCCCGCGCCGCTCCTTGCAAACGGCGGGGATGTCCCGCCGTTCGCTGTCAATCCGGAAGGATTAGGACTCGCCGCCGTAGACGTCGTACTTGAAGTACTTGTCGTTGATTTCCTTGTACTTTCCGTTGGCGCGGATGGCGTCGATCGCCTTATTGAACTGATTGACCAACTCGGTCTCGCCCTTGCGTACGGCGATACCGGCGCCCGGACCATGGATCTCGATGTCGGGCGTGATCGCACCGATCAGCTTGCAGCAGGCGCCGTCCGGCGTGGCAAGCCAGCCTTCGAGAACAGTGATATCGTCGTTGACCGCATCAACGCGGCCATTGGCGAGATCGAGCTGATATTCCTGCGCGGTCGGGTACGGCTTGATTGTACTGTCGGTATAAGCCTTGGTTGAATAGTTGAAGTGGGTGGTGGACGCCTGCACGCCGATCGTCTTGCCGGCGAGATCTTCCTTGGTCACGCCCTTGATGTCGCTGTCCTTGGGCGCGGCGATCGCCGGCGGCGTGTTGTAGTATTTGTTGGTGAAGTCGACCTTCTCGGCACGCTCCGGCGTGATCGACATCGAGGCGACGATGGCGTCGAACTTGCCGGCCTGAAGCGCCGGGATGATGCCGTCCCAATCCTGCGCAACGAAATTGCACTTCACCTTCATCTCGTCGCAAAGCGCCTTGGCGATATCGATGTCGAAGCCCACGAGCTGGCCATCGGCAGTCAGGTTGTTGAACGGCGGATAGGCTCCCTCCGTGCCGATCCTCAAAGTTTTCTCCTGAGCTTGGGCAACGCCCAATGTCAGCAGCGCGGCCGAAGCGGCGAGCGCTATACGCAGTGCAGTACGCATGATGGTCCTCTCTGTATGTTCCCGGCCGTCGTTACAAACGGCTCTGTGGGCGGTTCTTTTGACCGCCCGCTGGCGCGATACTCCCATTCTTTCCCAAGAAAAAGCAACTGTAAAACCGTTGCTTGCGGGGTTTCGCATTCCCAGACAATGCTGACGTTGGGGCAGGCATACCAACGAGGAAATAGGGGGCGGCCGAATGTCCGTCGGCAGTGGCTCAGCGCGTCAAACCTGTCGTGCGCTCGATGAAGTCGGCTATCGATTTCGTGTCGTCGAGATCGAAGACAGGCAGGCTTTGGCCCGCTATGGCGAAGTCGGCGGCGATGGCGACGATATGCGGATCAGTTGCCGAAAGCGGTGCCCGGTCCTTAGCCTCCAGCCGCCGCGTCTCGATCTTGCTGTGCGCTTCGCGCTTGTAGCCTTCGACCAGCACGATGTCGGAGGTGCCGAGCCGCGACAGGATCGCATCCAGCGTCGGTTCGTCCTCGCCGCGCAATTCGTGCATCAGGGCCCAGCGCCTGTCCGACACGATGGCGACTTCCGTGGCTCCGGCCTGCCGGTGGCGAAAGCTGTCCGCTCCCGACTTGTCGATGTCGAAATCATGGTGGGCGTGTTTCACCGTCGACACCTTCCAGCCACGCCGAACGAGTTCGGCGACCAGCTTTTCGGTCAGTGTCGTCTTGCCGGAATTCTTCCAGCCGGTGACACCGAAGACGCGTCTCATCATGGCTCCATCCTCTGCAACAGACGTTCGGCCCGAACAAGGTCATCTGACGTATTGATGTTGAAGAAAGGGTCGTGCAGATGGCCTCCCGAGGTCAGCATCGGGAATTCCACATCGACAAATTCATGCCGGTCGATGAAAGCGGAAACCCGCCTGATGTCCTCGTCGACCAGAAAACGCCGCAGAGCCTCACGGAGCTCCAACGGCCAGAGCGCGAATGTCGGATGCCGTTTGCCGCCGGAACAGGCGACGGCGATAGTGCCGGGACGTTCGTCGACCGCCGCGGCCAGCCGTTCAACCAGATTTTCGGGCAGGAACGGTGTATCGCCCGCGGCCGTGACAAGGGCCTCGCAAGTCGTGTTCGCGGCAGCCCACTCGAGGCCGGTCAGGATCCCGGCGAGCGGTCCGGCAAAACCTTTTACCGTATCGGCAACCACCGGAAGCCCAACCCCGGCAAACCGTGCCGGGTCGCCATTGGCGCTGAGCACCAGCGGACCGACCTGCGGAGCAAAGCGCGCAACGACTTGGTCCAGCAGGCTGCCGCCGCCAAGCGCAAGCAGGCCCTTGTCGCCGCCGCCCATTCGCCGCGACTGGCCACCGGCCAGAATGACGCCGGCAATCTCTTTAGTCATCGTCTATCGTCCATGCGGTCACTCGCCGCGAACGGCAAGCCTATATGCCGTCCGGCGCCATATCAGGTCCAGCGCTTTCGGCGGCTGTCTTTCGCCGGCCGACGATCCGTTCGCGGTAAAGTGCGTAGAGGCCGGAGCCGACGATGACGATGGCGCCGAGGATCATCGGCAGGTCGGGGACGTCGCCGAAGATGAACAGGCCAAGCAGGATCGACCAGAGCAGGGCTGTGTAGCGGAACGGCGCGATGAACGAGATGTCGCCCACCCGCATCGCCATGATGATGAACTGGTAACCGATGACCACGAGCACTGCCGCCAATGCCAGGAACGCCGTGCTTTCACCCGTCATCGGTGTCCACCCGCCCATTGGCAAAAGCAGCGCCGCGCCGAGCATTGTCATGGCGAGTGCCGTTGTGGTCGACACCAGCAATGTCGGAATGGCTTGCGGTATCCGCTTGGTGGCCAGGTCACGCACCGCACAACAGCCGACGCAGGCCAGCGCCAGCAGCGAATAGATGCTGAACCCGTCGAAGCCGGGCCGCACGATGATCAGCACGCCGGCAAAACCGATGGCGATGGCCAGCCAGCGCCGCCAGCCGACGCCTTCGTTGAACACAAGCGCTGCGCCCATCGTCACGGCCAGCGGCAGCGCCTGCAGCACGGCCGAGACATTGGCAATCGGCAGATGGGCAAGGGCGATGAGGAACGACACCGTGGCACCGGCTTCGCCGGCGACGCGCACCGCAACCATCGGCTGCAGCATCGAGCCGGGCAGGGCAAGCGCACCGCGTTGCCAGGCAAGCAGGCCCACGAAAAGCGAAGCGAAGGCGCCGCGGATCAGCATGACCTGCGCCATGTTCATGGATTCCGACGAGACTTTGGTGATCGCGTCGTTGAGGGTGAAACCAATCATGGCCACCACCATGAACAGCGCGCCGCGAAGATTTGGGGAAAGAAGCAAAGGCGTTACCGGTTGTGCTTTTGCATCAAGCCTGTAGCAGCCGGTCATAAGGCAGCAACGTTAAAGGGCTGGGCCACAGCCTTTCGCGTGGCCCGCTACATCCTTCTCGCAAGAGCGGCAGGATTTATTTCGGCGTTGTGACCGAGAAGATCAGCCGCCGGTGACACTCATGTGCCGCGACACCGAGGGACGGTTGGTACGGCGGTCGATGATGAAATCATGGCCCTTGGGCTTGCGGCCAATGGCTTCATCGATGGCGTCGGCGACCAGTTCATTGCCTTCGGATGCACGCAATGGTGCACGCAGATCGGCGGCATCCTCCTGGCCGAGGCACATATAGAGCGTGCCGGTGCAGGTCAGCCGGACGCGGTTGCAGCTCTCGCAGAAATTATGCGTCATCGGCGTGATGAAGCCGAGCCTGCCACCAGTCTCGGCGACGTGGACGTAGCGGGCCGGACCACCGGTCTTGTAGGGGATATCGGTCAGCGTAAACTGCCGCTCAAGTGCTGCGCGCAGCAGCGACAGCGGCAGATACTGGTCGGTACGGTCGGCGTCGATCTCGCCCATCGGCATGGTTTCGATGACCGTTAACTCCATGCCGCGGCCGTGCGCCCAGCGCAGCATCTCGGGCAGCTCGGCGTCGTTGAAATCCTTCAGCGCCACCGCATTGAGCTTCACCTTCAGCCCCGCTGCCTGCGCAGCGTCGATGCCGTCCATGACCTTGTCGAGATTGCCCCAGCGGGTGATCCGGCGGAATTTTTCCGGGTCCAGCGTGTCCAGTGAAACGTTGATGCGCTTGACCCCGCAATCGGCGAGCTCAGCGGCAAAGCGCGAAAGCTGCGAGCCGTTGGTGGTCAGCGTCAGTTCTTCCAGAGCGCCGCTCTCGAGATGACGCGAAATCTGACGCACCAGATGCATGATGTTCTTGCGCACCAGCGGCTCGCCGCCGGTAAGACGCAATTTCCTGACGCCCTTTTCGATGAAAACCGTGCATAGCCGGTCGAGCTCTTCCAGCGACAGCAGATCCTTCTTGGGAAGGAACGCCATGTCCTCGGCCATGCAATAGGTACAGCGGAAGTCGCAGCGGTCGGTGACCGACACGCGCAGATAGCTAATCGTGCGACCAAAAGGATCGATCATGTCCATGCTGGTGCGTTTCCCGTGGCTGCGAACGGCTTCGTTATATATGGCTATGTGATACGATCCAACCTGCCATTCAAGATAAGAAGTTTCGATCCTAGGCAACATCGCGCCGCCGACAGATCGTGTCGGAAGTTTCGAAGCGGCCTTTTCCCGCTGCGCGAAGCGGCGTAGGGAAAGGATAGATGATGCGGAACTTATCACCATGACGGCGCCGAAGGAACTCAGGGTCTCGAAGGACCGCAGGCTGCTTACCGTGACATTCCCGGACCATCAGCCATTCGAACTGCCGGCGGAGCTGCTGCGGGTGGCCTCGCCATCGGCCGAAGTGCAGGGCCATTCGCCCGAACAGCGCGTGACCGTTCCCGGCAAGCGCAATGTTGCGATCCTGAATGTCGAACCGGTCGGCAACTATGCCGTCCGCATCACCTTCGACGATTTTCATGATACCGGCATCTTCACCTGGAATTACCTGCATACGCTGGGTCATGAGAAGGACGCACGCTGGGCCGCCTATCTCGCCGAGCTGGAAGAGAAGGGGCTAAGCCGCGATCGTTGAATGGTTTCCGCGGGACGCTCGGTCAACGCAGGATCGCCAGTATTTCGCTGGTGTCGTAATAAAACGGCGTGCCTTCGATCAGCCGGTCATCCTTGAAGCGCAAGACTTCGGCAAATGGCTGTTTCATGGTTGCACCATTGGCCCGCGACGTCAGCGAAAGTGTGCAGCTCATGAATACCATGTCATCGTTTTGGGCGGCCTGAAGGTTCTCTACGGTCACGTCGCTCCAGATTTCCCGCATCTTGCGGAAAAGGGCGCCAACGCCGTCGAGGCCATTCCAGTCACCGGCATAGGGCAGGGACTGCGGCTCATGCACGACAACTTCCGCGTGAAATGCGCTGGCAAGCATATCGAGGCTCTCCGACCCTGATTGCAGGAAGCGCATTTCAGCCTCGAACATATTTTCAAGAAGTTCCATGGCGACGCGTCGTCCTTGAGGTTTATCCATTTTTGGTTCTCCGTGTTCGGCAGCACGATCAGTATCGTGCTATCAACGCGGCTTGCCCTTAATATTGCTGGTTCGACACCCGTTTCCAGACGGCCGAACTGACGTGCAGCAGGTGTCGTCAAAACGTCACGGATTTGGAGTAGCGCCGGCAAAGGTTCGGAGACGAAAACATGTCCGTCATTACCACGGTCGAACAGCTCGAAGCGCTCTATGGTCAGCCCGGCGAGACTTCGCTGGTCAAGGAACTCGACCATGTGATCCCCGAGTACGCCGCTTTCATCGAGGCCTCGCCTTTTGCCGCGCTCGCGACCAGCGGGCCGGAAGGGCTGGATTGCTCGCCGCGCGGCGATCTCGCCGGCTTCGTCCGCATCCACGATCCGAAAACCCTGATGATGCCGGACCGGCGCGGCAACAACCGTGCTGATTCGCTAAGAAACATCATTCGCGATCCGCGCGTCGGCCTGTTGTTCCTGGTCCCAGGCTGCGGCACGACGCTGCGCGTCAGCGGCCGCGCCCACATCACCACTGATGCCGCGCTGTGTGCCTCGTTCAGCGTCGACGGCCGACCGGCGCGTTCGGTCACGGTCATCGATGTCGATTCGGTCTATTTCCAGTGCGCCCGCGCCATTGTCCGGTCGGAATTGTGGAACCCGGCGAGGCATGTCGACCCGAAGTCGCTGCCGACACCCGGAAAAATCCTGGAAATCACCAGCCGGAAAGCCATCGACGGCGAGGCTTACGACAAGGAATGGCCGGAGCGCGCGAAAAAGTCGATGTGGTGAGCGGGTCACGCTTCCTTGAGCACGTCGGCAATCTTGCGCATCTGCTCGCCGATCATGTCGCATTGCTCCGGCGTCGACTGGCTCATCGCTTTCTCGATCAGCGCCATATGGACCTTCAGCGCCTGCATCAGCAGTTCCGTGCCGGCTTCGGTCAAGGTCAGCCGCAGCACCCGCTTGTCTTTCCGATCGCCTTCGCGGCGCAGCAGGCCGCGTGTCTCGAGTTGCGGCAAAAGCATGGTGACGTTGGAGCGGCCCACCAGCAGCCGGCGGGCGAGATCGTGCTGCGACATGCCGGGATGGCGGTACAGGTTCATCAGCACGTCGAGTTGCGCCGGCTTCAGGTCCAGCGGCGCGAGCTTCACCGCCAGCGTGCGCTCCAGCACATGGCAGGCGCGCGCCACCGCGACCCAGTTGCGAAAACGCGGGTTGTCCCAGGGTAGCTCTTGTTTAATGTTCATGTTTGAACTATTATGTTCATGCTTGAACGAATGGATGGATCGCCACTATGGCATCATTTGGATTGAAGGTCATCCGGGGCGTGTTTGCTGCCGCCGAACACGTGGCTCCCCGCCTTACAGGGCGCTTGGCGTTCGAACTGTTCTGCCGCACGCCGAACGCCAAGGTTCTCAGCGGCGGCGAGCGACGCGCCGTCGACCGCGCCGCCGGCTTCATGGCCGAGGCGCGCCATCATCGGCTGAAGACCAAAAACGGCTGCGTCATGGTGCATGAATTCAGGCCAGAGCCGGGCAGGCGGGCCGCCGGCACGGTGCTCGTCATCCATGGCTGGCGTTCGCGCACCGAATATATGCGCGCGCTGATCGAAGCCTATCGTGACGCCGGTTACAAGGTTGTCTCGCTCGACCTGCCGGGCCACGGCCAATCGCAGGGCCGCCGGCTGACACTGGTCAGCGCTGTCGAAGCCGCACGGCTGACCGGCGAATGGTTCGGTCCGTTCGTGGCGGTCGTCGGCCATTCCTTCGGCGGTGCCGTCGCCGCCAATGCCGTTGTCGGTTCGGTCAAGAACATTCCGCCGCTGGCGGCCGAGCGGCTGGTGCTGATCGCGGCGCCGAGCTCCCTGCCGGCGATTTTCAATGATTTCAGCCGCATGCTCAGTGTCGGCCCACGCTCGCAGGCCGCTATGGCCGACCGGGTCGAACGCATCGCCGGCCGACCGCTGCACGAATTCACCGGCGACCGCCAGCTTGCCAGCACGCCGGTGCCAACGCTGGTCATCCATGCGCCAGACGACCGCGAAGTGTCCGCCGACCATGCAAGGCTCTATGCCGGCGCCGGCGACCATATCAGGCTTTACTGGGCCGATGGGCTCGGCCATCGCCGCATTCTCGCCGATAGGGGCGTGGTCGAGCGCGCGATCGGTTTCGTTGCCGAACACCGGGAACCGTCGCTGCTGCATTGACCTGAACATCTTGCTTTTCCGGCCCAACCCGGAGTCCAGCCGCCATAGCGGTCGCGGTTGTCATGCCGCGTCCGTGCCGGCCATCACCTTCCACGCCGCCATGGCCCCAGACACCGTCGCCAGAAGGGCGGCGCGCGATGCGCCGTCGCGCGCCTGGATCGACATGCCGTGCTGCACCGTCGCATAGAAGGTCGCAGCCGTGCGGCAGTCGAAATTTTCCGGCAATTCGCCTTCCGCCACGCCGCGTTCCAGCCGTCTCAGCAAGGCTGCGCGGTTTTCGGCGCGACGGCGGCGCAGGTCATCGCAGATGGCGCCGCGGCTTGAGTCCTGATGCAGCGCGCCGAGTGCGATCAGGCAGCCTTGCGGACGATCGGTCTGCGAATAGGCCTTGGCCGTCTGGCGCAAGAAGCGCTCGACCGCCTGGCGCGCCGTCGGCGACTTTTCCAGTGCGGACCAGATATCGGTGCCTTCGACCTGCGTGTAGAGCTCGACCGCTTCGAGGAAGAGCGCTTCCTTGCTGCCGAAGGCGGCGTAGAGGCTGGGCGAGTTGATGCCCATCGCCGCGGTCAGCTCGCTCATCGATGCCCCTTCGTAGCCCTTGGCCCAAAACACCTCCATTGCGCGCCGCAAGGCAGCGGTTCGATCGAAGGTGCGGGGACGGCCTCGTTCGGGCATGGCATCCTTTCTGTGTTGATTGATACATAAATCTATTGACGCACCCGGGCAAGGCTGGCAGACATTTATGTATCGATCATTACAAAAAAGGAGAAAAGAATGTCATCGCAAGGCTTGAACGGCAAGGCTGCGCTCGTCACCGGCGGCAGCCGCGGCATCGGCGCAGCGATTGCGCGAAGGCTCGCGGCCGACGGCGCCAGCGTCGCACTCACTTACGTGAATGGCGAGGAGCGGGCCCGCGCTGTCGTCGGGGAAATCGAGGCAGCCGGCGGTCGCGCCATTGCTCTCAAAGCCGACAATCGCGACGCTGCCGCGATCCAGGAGGCGGTCAGCGAGGCAGTGAAGACCTTCGGGCGACTGGACATCCTCGTCAACAGCGCCGGTATCTGGCGCGCCGCGCCGATCGATGAATTGCCGCTCGCCGACTTCGATGAAACCATGGAGGTCAATGTCAGAGCCCCGTTCGTGGCCTCGAAGGCGGCAGTCGTGCATATGGGCGAGGGTGGCAGGATCATCTCGATCGGCAGCAATCTGGCGGAGCGTGTCACCGACACCAGCCTCAGCGCCTACTCGGCCAGCAAGGCGGCACTGGTCGGCTTGACCAAGGCATTGGCGCGCGACCTCGGTTCGCGCGGCATCACCGCCAACGTCGTTCATCCTGGCTCGACCGATACCGATATGAACCCGGCCAGTGGCCCGCACGCCGAGCACCAGCGACAGAAGATGGCGACGCCCCGCTTCGGCAAGGCGGAAGAGATCGCCGGGATGGTCGCCCGGCTGGCCGGTCCCGAAGGGCGCTTTGTGACAGGCGCCGCACTGACGATCGACGGCGGCGCCAACGCCTGACCCGTGCACTATTTTCGGGAACCGGAGCGGGCCCAATTCGCTTTAGTTGTCACGGCGTTGTGAAACTGTTCTGCAACAGGATAGCCGAAATTTATGGAAGCTTAACGAAATCGGTATGAATCGGTGTGGTCGCGTCTTACATCCCGCCATGCGGTGGGCGAGACCGTCAAGCGATACGGAACGGGAACCGGTTGCAGCCGGAGCGGGTGATCCATGAAATTCCTCGGAAACAAAGCAACCGTGATGCCGCTTGCAGTTGTCACGGTAATGCTGGCCTTCGGCATGCCGCAGGCGGACGCGCAAGGGCTTTTCGAGAGGCTTTTCGGCGGTGGTATCAGGCGCGCGCCCCACGGTGATTTCCCTCCGCCGCCGAGGCACAGGCCGAGGCCGAGAGAATTCGCTGGTGGTGGCAGCAGGATCAACAGCCCGTCCTACTATACCTATAAGGCCGACCGGCTGGTGCGTGTCGATTTTGCGACATTGATGGCAGCACCACAGCCGGTGGCACCACAGGACGCTGCCTTTGTACCGTCGCTCACCAGCGACGCCTTTCGCGAAGCGATTGCCGGGCTCGGCGACTACGAGCTCTATGCGGAACCTGACATTGCCAAGGCGTTGATCGCTTATTACTCGGCCAATCCGGATTTCATCTGGGTGACCGGGACCGGCCCAAACGGTCGCGCGCAGGATGCGGTGCGGGTGCTTGGCGAGGCGACGAGCTATGGCCTGACGCCGGCCGACTATTCGGTTGAAGTGCCCGCCGCCGGCGCATCGACCGGCGGGGCCGATGCGCGGCTGCAGGAACTCGTCCGCTTCGAGATGGCGCTGTCGGCGCGCGTCTTGCGCTATGTCCACGACGCGCAAAGCGGCCGCGTCGATCCCAATCGCATCACCGGCTACTATGATTTCCCGGCCAAGCCGCTCGACATCGAAGGCGTGCTGAAAACGCTGGTGCGCACCCAGCAAGTGCGCACCTATCTCGAATCACGGCATCCGCAGAATGCGGAATACCAGGCGCTGCGCGTCGAACTGGAATCACTTCAGGCCAGCGCCGAAGACGAGATCGTCGTTGACCCCAAGCTGTTGCTGAAACCTGGGCAGACCAGCCCCGAACTGCCGAAGCTTCTGGCGAAGATCGCGCGCAATCTAGACGACGAGATGGGCGGCGCCTATGGCGAGATATTGGCCAGGCTCGCCACCAGCGAGGTCTATGATCCGGAACTGGTGCCGGTTATCAAGGCAGTGCAGAAGAAGGCTGGCATGAAGGGCGACAGCGTCATCGGTCCGCGCACCGTCGCGGCGCTGGTCGGGACGTCCAAGGCCGACAAGATTCAAAAGGTGCAGGTCGCGCTGGAAGAGTTGCGCTGGCTGCCATCCGATCTCGGCAGTCCGCGCGTCTTCATCAACCAGCCGGCCTTCACGGCGAGCTACATCGAAAATGGCGAGGAGAAGCTGAAGACTCGCGCCGTCATCGGCAAGACCACCAACCAGACTTCCTTCTTCTACGATCAGGTCGAGCAGGTCGACTTCCATCCCTATTGGGGCGTGCCGCAGTCGATCCTCGTCAACGAGATGCTGCCCCGGCTGCGCAGGGATCCCGGCTATCTCGACCGCGCCGGCTACGAAGTGATCAACGGGCGCGGCAAGCGCATTCCCTCCTCCTCGGTCAATTGGGGTGCCTATGGCGCGAAAGTACCTTATGGCGTGCGCCAGCTGCCGAGCGAGGCCAATGCGCTGGGCGAACTGAAGATCCTGTTCCCCAACAAGCACGCAATCTACATGCACGATACGCCGCAAAAGTCGTTTTTCCAGCGTGACATGCGCGCACTCAGCCATGGCTGCGTTCGTCTGCAGGATCCGCGCGGCATGGCGGCGGCCGTGCTCGGCACCTCGGTCGACTACATTGCGGAGAAGCTGAAGCACGGACATTCGACCGAAAAGGTGGCGCGCACGATCCCGATCTATGTCGCCTATTTCACCGCCTGGCCGGACATGTCCGGCAAAGTCGAATATTTCAGCGACGTCTATGACCGCGACACGCGGCTGCAGCAGGCACTCGACAGCACGGAAGCGGTGCGCTCGCCGGCAAGCTGAGATTCTAAAGCGCGTCGCGTTTGACCGGCCTCATGCGACGCACTTTAGGTTGCTGTTTTGTTTTATGCATGTCGTTATCGCAAAACCGCTGCACACTTTTGCGCGACATACATTAGCGTAGGGAGAGCGGGAGCCGGAAGCCGGCCTCGCGCCCGGCAATCAGCCAGTAAGCCAGGCCGGCGACCAGACCGGCGGCGGCGATGATGCCGATATCGGCCCAGCGCTCGGGGCTCAGGTCCTCCGGCGCGCTCGGCCAGATCAGGAAGAAGCCGGCAGCCGCTGCTGCGGCGCCGAAGACCATATGCAGCCAAAAACTGCGCAGCGAAAACAATTCGGCGATCAGCGCGAAGATCAGCGTCTGCAGGCCGGTCATCATGATCGTCAGGAAATAGATCAACATGCCGAGCGGCGGCACGACCAGCGCCGCGATGGGGGAGACCCCCATGAGATCGAAATACGCCGGTGCATCAGGCAGCGAACTCAATGCACCATAGATCGTTACTACTGCGAACAGTCCGACCAGCACCGCAACGAAATAGCCGGCGAGCATCATCAGAACGCGTTTCGCCACATGCTTTGCCGTCGCCATGCCCACCCCCGTGCGGCTCAATGATCACGCCGCAGTCAGCCATCAAAGGCGCATCGGCGCAAGGGGATGCCGAAAAGCGTGCGGGAACCGTCGCCCCGCTCTTGGTGAAGCCACGCCGCTGCCCGCTTCCGAGGGATCGTCCCCAGGCTGCGCTGTAACCTGCCGGAATTGTTCCCGGTCCTTCAAGAGAAAGCCGGCCGCACATATCGGCTGGGGGAAGATGGCCGCGATCTATTTCGGCTCGGCTGTCACCGGATCGTAGGTGATTTCGACCTTCGCCTTGTCGGTCGTGTAATAGGTGACGGTGTAGGAGCCGCTGTCCCAGCCGACCTCGTCGACGTAGCGAAAGTCGTCGCGCTGCTCGACCTTGGCGATTATTTCCGACAGTTTCCTGGCATTCTGCGGCGGCAGCTGGGTTCCGTCTGCGGCAAGGGCCGGTCCGCCGAGAAGGAGGACTACGACACCTGTCGCCAAAACACGTCTGGACATGGCTTTCCCTCACTCTTCAAGGAGTAGAAACTCGCGGCCATGCAGGTTTGTTCCGGGGTTCTGGAATGGACACTCGCGAATCGCGCCGCCGCATCGCGTTGTCGTTGCTCACGTCTGCAACTCACGCCTCGTCGGGGAAGAGATGGGCTAAGGCCGTGTCGAACGTGAGCTCCAGGGCGTCACCCGGTTCAAAGATCTTGTCTTCATCGAAGGCGGCAATGAGCTCGTGATCGTCGCGAAGTGTCAGGTCCACGACCGTCTCGCTGCCCAACCGCTCGGTATGTGCCACGACGCCATGCAGCATGCCTTCTCCAGGCTGCGCCGCCCGGAGGTACTGCGGACGGATACCCAGGATGGCCTTGCCGTCTTTCCGGAAGGAGCGCCTTCTGGTCGCTACCCTGATCGGCTCCAGGGATTGATTGCCAACTGTTGCCGCTTCGCCATCGAGGTCGAGGACGTCGACCTTCAGGAAATTCATCGACGGGGCTCCTAGAAAGCCGGCTACGAACCTGTTGGCCGGCTCGTGATAGAGTTCCATCGGCGCTCCTATCTGCATGACTTGACCGTCCTTGAGGACGACGATCCTGTCAGCCAGCGTCATCGCCTCGACCTGGTCATGGGTGACATAGATCATCGTTGTGCCAAGTTGCCTGCGCAGCCGGCCGATTTCCATACGCATGTCCATGCGCAGCGCGGCATCGAGGTTGGAGAGCGGCTCGTCAAACAGGAATACGGACGGTTTCCGGGTGATTGCGCGCCCGATAGCGACTCGCTGGCGCTGGCCGCCCGAAAGTTGACTTGGGCGGCGGTCGAGCAGATGTTCCATTTGCAGGATGCGTGCGGCCTCGGCCACCTTCTGCTCCTTTTCCTGCTTGGAAGCGCCCGCGATCGTAAGGCCGAACGCGATATTCTCGCGCACCGTCATGTGCGGAAAGATGGCATAGTTCTGGAACACCATCGCAACACCGCGTTCCTTGGGTGGGAGTTCGTTGACCACCCGGCCTCCGATCTCGAGGATGCCTTCGGTTATGTCCTCGAGTCCGGCGATCACCCGCAGCAAGGTGGACTTCCCGCAACCTGACGGTCCGACAAAGACGACGAACTCGCCATCGTTGATGTGGATATCGACGCCTTTGATGACGTCGACGCGACCATAGGATTTCTTGACGGCCTTGAGCGAGACCTCAGCCATAAGCAATGGCTCCCTGGTTCATGTGCGGCAATCCGGGATCACCGATCGATTGGTCGGCCTTGAGGAAATAGCCGTGCCCGCGCTTGCCGTCATGGGCGTACCAGTCGTCCCAGATCCACTGGCGTTTGAGCGCGAGAACCATGCATTCAGCCCTTCACACCGGTCGAGGCGATCGATGCGATGAAGGCGCGCTGCAGGAAGAGATAGAAGATCAGCACCGGGACGGTGATAAGGGTGAGATAGGCCATGACTTCGCCCCAGGCGACGTTGAGTTGAAAGAAGTAGCCGAGACCGACCATGACCGGGCGGTAGTTTTCCTGCTGCACGACGATGAGCGGCCAGAGATATTGGTTGTACATCACGAGGAACTTCAGGATGGCGGCAGTCGCCAGAACCGGCCCTGAAAGCGGCATGACAACGCGACAGTAGACCTGCCACCAGCTCGCGCCCTCCACCCGGCTTGCCTCGATTAGCTCGCCCGGCAGTCCTTTGAAATACTGCACGAACAGGAAGATCGTCAGCCCATCGGCGATCCAGGGGATGATCTGTACCCTGTAGGTGTTGAGCCAGCCCCAGTGCAGCCCATCAAGCCCGATCCAGGGCAGTTTCGAGACCAGGAGCAGGAGCGGGATAGCGATGGTCTCGAAAGGGATGATCAGCGTGGCGATGACGATCGAGAGCACCACGTCGCGCCCCTTCCACCGCAGGAAAGCGAAGGAGAATGCGGCCAGCGAACAGATCAACAATGAGAGAAGGACGGTCGCCCCGGTGACCAGAACCGAGTTTAGGACGAACAGGCCGACAGGCGCCCGCCGGAACGCTCCGAAATAGTTGTTGAGGCTGATGTCCCCGACGGGCAGGAAAGCACGCAGGCTGGAGGTGTCCGCGAGGAGCTGACTGTCGGGCTTGAAGCTCGAGTTGATCATGAACACGAGCGGAAAGATGAAGATCAAGGCAATCAGGCACAGCACCAGATAGCGGACGAAGAGCCTCAGGCCGTAATTGTCAGGATTGAAGGCCATCTTAACGCTCCCGTGTCAGCCAGCGCTGAGTGAGTGAGATCGCCAGCACGATCGCGAACAGGATGACCGAGATGGTCGAGCCGCCGGAGATGTCCTGCTTGCCGTAGCCGCGCTCGACCGCCTGGAAGACGAGGGTCTGGGTGCTGTCGAGCGGACCGCCATTGGTCATCACGTCGATCTGGGCGAAAAGCGCGAAGCCCTGCATGGTGATCACGACAAGGACAAGCACGGCGGTGTTGCGCAGGCCCGGCCAGGTGACATAGCGGAAGGTCTGCCACATCGAAGCCCCCTCGATGGCGGCGGCCTCGTAGAGCGTCGGGCTGATCGTCTGCAACCCGGCCAGCCAGATGACCATATGGAAGCCGACGGCCTGCCAGATCGACATGGCCATGACTGCGGGCAGCGCGGTCGAGGGATTGCCGAGCCAGTCGACGGGCGGGAAGAGGCCGAAGGTGAGGGCCTGGAGGATGCTGTTCAACAGCCCGTTCTGGCCGTCATAGATGAACCGCCAAAGGAGCGAGACCACGACGATGGAGACCACCACCGGCATGAAGTAGATGGTCCGGAACAGGTTGATGCCCCTGACCTTGTGGTTGATCAGCAAAGCAAGCATCAGCGCGAGGCTGCCCTGCACCGGCGCCACGACCAGGACGAACAGGACGGTGTTTACCAGCGCCTTCATGAACACAACGTCGCTGGCGATGACGATCATGACGTTCTCGCCGGACTGCCAGCGAAACCACTCGCGCATGCCGCGATACTGAGGATAGTCGTCGCTACGGGTGATCGCACGCAGGCGCGGATACTGGATTTCGCCGGCCTCGTTTCGGATCATTTCGCCAGCATCGTTGCGCTCTGGCTCAAGGGTCACCACCGCAAGGCCCAGGAGCTGCTGATAGTTTTCCAACCCGACGAACTGGGTGGGGTTCGGCGACAGCAGCCGCTGATTTGTCAATGACAGACCGATCGCGAAGAAAAACGGCAGGACGATGAATGTAAAGATGAGTGCGAAGCCCGGCAGGGCGAATGTCCAGCCCGCCCGGTTCGACAGGGTTAGTTTCGACGCCATTTGCCGTATCCGCCCAGCAAGCCAAAGAGGGTGGAGTCCGCGGCTGGCGAGGACCCCGGCGCGACAGATCTAGCGGTGGCCGTAGCCACCATTGCTTTCGATGTCGGCGTCGATCTCGTCGACCGCCGCGTCAAGCGTGTCGGCCACGTCGGCACCATTGGCGATATCGGCCAATGACTTGGTGAAGACCTTGGCCTGGACCACGTAGCCCGGGGTGACCGGGCGCACCAGAGCTTGTGCTTTGGAGAGGTCGAAGAACACCGCGAGCGGGCCGCCATCCTTGTAGTTCTTCGTCATCTGCGCCGCCGAGGGCGTCGGCGGGATCAGGCCGATGCCGTCGGAGAAGGCGGCCAGGTACTTGTCCTGCGCGGCGAACTTGATGAACTCGGCAGAGCCTTCCGGATGCTTGGACTTGGCCGAGACGCCGAATTGCCAGGATCCCGCGCCGATCTTGTTGCCGGCGCCGAAATCGGGGGCTGGAAGGAAGACAACGTCATCCACGGCTTCCATCGTTGCCACCGCGCGCCAATTGCCGTTCCACTGGAAGGCGAACTTGCCGCCGATGAAACCGGTCTGCTGATCGGCCGGGTCCTCACTGGTGCCCGGCGCATAGCCTCCGGTGAATAATGATTGCCACCACTTGCCAAAGGCCTGCGCAGCCTCGCCGTTCAGCGCGCCTTCCGCGGTCTTGTAGGTCGAACGGTCGACAATGTCGCCGCCGAAGCTCTGCAGGAACGGCGAGAAGGCATAGGAGTACCACTCGGCCTGGTCGTTCATGCCGAGATCAAGGGCGAATTCATATTTGCCGGAGGCCTTGGCGGCATCGAGCGCGGCCATGAATTCCTCTCTCGACCAGGGCTTGTCGAGGGTCGGGGTGCGCAAGCCCAATTCATCCAGCGTCGATTGGCGTGCAAAAAGCGCCACCGCCGCCTCCCACAGACCGACCGAATAGAGCTTGCCATCCCACACGCCTTTGGTGCCGGGCAGGAAGTCGGCGAACTCGCTCTCGTCGATCGGCAGCGGCTGCAGATAGCCGGCCCAGGCCCAATTGGGCATGACGGGCCCGTCCACATCCAGGATGTCGGGCAGGTTGCCCGCCAGGGCCGCCGCCGCAACGGAATCGTTGTAGCTCTTCTCGGGGAAGCTCTCGATGGTCACCGTCCAGTCGGACTGGCTGGTGTTGAAGTCGGAGATGATCTGGTTGAGGATTCGCGACTCCACCTCATTGCCGGCGCCGTGATACCACATGGTCAACTTGGTCTGCGCCAGCGCCGGCACACACAGACAGGTCGACGCGATCACCACACCGGCAAGGTGTTTTGTCAGGTTCATCGGTTATTCCTCCCTTTTGACTTTAAGGTCGCTGGCTGGATCCAGGGTCATCCCCGAGGCCGCCATGACAGCGGGCTGGGAAGCCAGGGCTCAGTTTCGGGTCGGCCGCTACGGGCCCTTGATGGGGTCCAGCAATGTTCGCGGAAGCCGGACGCATTTGCAATTGCGCAGTTTCAACTGGTCGGAGCAGGAGGTCGACGGCGATTCCCCTCGTCAGTTCGCGGGCCATTGAGATAGCAGTTCACCTAGGACGATTTTATCGTCCGTCAACTTTCTCCCGGCCGCGTTCAATGTGCAGCTTGAGCGATTCCAAGGGTAGACAGCGCTTAGTGATGTGTACCCAGCTGCCTGGCGAATCGCATGAACCGGGTCATGGCAAACCTGGCCATGAGGCGGAAGTTCGAAGCGTAGGCGGCTGCGAAGCGGATGGTAGCTTTGTACCGGAAGCGGGTATTGGTGGGCGATGCAGGGATTGAACCTGCGACCCCACCCGTGTGAAGGGTGGTTCTGCGCATTTCTGCGGGTTTCTGCGGGTTTCTGAAAGACACTCCAAAATCACCTAACGTTCGATTTTTATTGCCTTTTGTGTCACTGCGGCATACCTAGGAGGTATCTACCAATCTTTCTACGGTGTAGCAACGGTGTAGCAACGGAATGCCGATGCGACACGCAAACCGACAAGGCGGCGCAGATGCAAAAACGAAAACTTACGAAGACGGTTGTTGACGATCTGGAGCCGCAAGAAGCGGCCTATCGGGTTTACGACACCGATCTGAAAGGCTTCTGCGTCCGCGTGGCACCATCCGGCGACAAAAGCTGGCAAGTGCAATACCGTCCGCACCCCGGCGGACGCGGGACACCACCAAAGCGTTATACCTTTGCCGCCGTCACCGTCCTGCCGCCCGACGAAGCGCGCAAGCGAGCGAAAGACATCCTGCATGGCGTTTCGGAGGGTGAAGACCCGATCCGCGACAAGATCGCAAAGCGGCGCGAGCACACAATCAAATCGCTGGTCGATCTTTACGAGGAGGAAGGCGGCACCATCCTGCGCGGGGTTCGCATCGGCCAGCCAATGAAGCCGCGCAACAAGCAGTGGATGGTGAACCGGCTCCGGCACCATGTTGTGCCGCTTCTCGGTTCCAAGCGCGTCTCTGAAGTCACGCCGACCGATGTCGAGCGCATGGCGAAGGACATCGCCGGTGGCCGGACCGCCAAGGATGAGAAGGTCGGGCCGCGCCGCCGCATCATCGTCAGGGGCGGCGAGGGCCAGGCCCGAAAGGTGGTGCGCGATCTGTCGAGCGTCTTCACCTTCGCAATCCGGCATCCGGCCTTCGACGTGTCGGAGAACCCGTGCGTGAAGGCGGCGGTCAACAAGGTCGACGGCAAGCGCACGCGCTTTCTGACCCTGGAAGAAGTCGGTCGGCTCGGCAAGGCGCTGGAGGAACTGGAGGCCGAGGGCATCAATCCGAAGGCGCTCGACATCGTCCGACTGTGGGCGCTGACCGGCTGCCGCCGCGACGAGATCGCCGCACTCAAATGGACGGAAGTCCAAATCGATCTCGGCTGCCTCGCCCTGGACGATACCAAGACCGGACGAAGCTTCCGACCGCTTTCGGCACCGGCTGCGGCCTTGCTGGCATCGTTGCCGCGCTATGCCGACGCCGATCAGCCGGACGGCCTGTCACCGTGGGTATTCCCGGCGTCGCGCGGCGGCGGCCACTTCCAGGGCACAAAACGGATATGGCCGATGGTCGTCAAGAAAGCCGATCTTCCTGGTGTGACCCCGCACACGCTGCGGCACACTCTCGGCTCGCACGGTGTGTCGGGCGGGCAGGCGCTACCGATGGTGGGGGCCATTCTCGGCCACAAGGACACGCGGTCGACGATGATCTATGCTCACATGCAGCAATCGCCCGCCGTGAAAGCTGCAACCCGCGCGGCATCGCTGCTGCGTTGGCCGGTAAGACGCCCGGCAAGCTCCTGCCGATGAAAAAGCGGGCGGGATGAAGGCGTGGCCCGGAAACCGCTGACAGACACAGCTGCCGCCGACGCTGCGGCCAGACGCTTGGTCCGGAAACCGCCGCCAGATGTCCATTCGCAGCGGCGGGAAAGGGCAGAGGCGCAGCGGCGGGAAAGGGCCGAGGCCCGGAAGAAAGCCGCCGACGCTGAGGCGCGATTTCCATCCATCTTCTCGGCTGCGGCGGTCGACCGCATTCTTGAGCGAGTTGCTGCAAGGCTCGATGTGCCTCGGGAACTGGACCGAGTGCAGTTTGGCCGCGCCCTCGACCGCGCGCACTTCTGGTGCCAGACCTTCAAAAACGTCAGATCATTTAACCCCGACAAACGCGGTGGCGAACTGATTGAGCAGGCGCGCGCTTTCGTCGATTTGTGGGACAGGGCCGATAACGAGGGCCAGTGGTGGCGGGCGCAACTGGCCCCCTATGCCGACTTTGTCAGGGAGTTGCGGGGCTTTGAGGAATTAGCCAAGCAGTTTGTAACGGGTCTGGACGCGCCGCTTGAACTCGAGAGCGTGCGGAAATGGTTCGTCGGCGAGCACCTTGCCGGGATTTTCGAGAGCCACTTCCCCAAGAAGAAGGCAACCGCATGGTTTACCGAAACGACCGATGAAGACGGCATTGTCGTCATCGACAAGGTGAGCGCCTATGTCACCTTTGTGCTTGCCGTCATCGAGGAAGGTCACTGTGATCCGGTTTCTGTCAGGACCATCGTTCGGTACCGAAAACAATAGGTGAAAACAGCGGCGGCAAAATAAGCGGTTTCTCACCGATCAAGTGCTCGTCGAAATACCCCATCGTCCCTCCCAGCCATCAAGGGAGGTTTCCATGACACTGCTGAACCCGACACAGGCGTGTGACTATCTGCGCGAAAGGGGAGTGACCCGCGCGCCGGTGTCATTGCGCAACCTGCGCCTCAAGGGCGGCGGCCCGCAGTTCCGTAAGCTGGGCAACAACGTCTTTTACGAGCCCGAGTTTCTCGACGCGTGGCTCAAGCATTCGCTGACCGCCCCTGTGGCCTCGACCTCGGAACTGACCGGGCGCAGCAAGGCCGCCTAGAAAACGAAACCCGCCGGCCTTGGCGACCAACGGGGTTCGGGACTTGTATTTCGGGGGCTTGGACCGCCCGGAAGATATAAGTTATCCCTTATGCGATCGTCAAGCACCGGCGGCCTCTCTCAAGGGAGACCGCGATGCACGACCTACCTCTCCTCGACCTTGATGATGGCGAGCCGCGCTACGTTATTCATCGATCAACGGCGGCGAGTTTTCGCGATCTGAACGGTCGCCGTTCTGCGCTTGGCTTGGTGCCGGTGCGCCCGGCGTCATCGCTCGCACCTCCGGCACGCGAAGGGCGTTCTATCGAAGCTGCTGCGATCCGCGCATGGCGGCGCGATCATCGCCTTGTTGCCGTGCCGCCTGGTCGCACCGCGTCGCGATGGAGATCGCGATGAGCAGCAAGCTGCCCGACATTACCGTGACGGCGCTGTTCATCGCTGCTGCCGCTGCGGCACGCAAGGAGAGCCGGCGCTACTGGTCGGCGAACGACAAGCGGTTTCCGCAACAGAAACCATCGTTCTGGCCGGCATCGCCCGAAGGCACCGACGACACCTTGCAGGAACGACACCGCCGAGGCGACAGAAGGAGGTGGCGACGTGAAGGACGAAAGCCGCATCCGCGCCGTCGCCGAACTGGACACGGTCAAGGAACACACCGACGAGGCGCTGGCGCTTGAGTTCGCTCGCCGCCATGCGATGCGAACCCGCTACGTCGACGGCTGGTCTCGCTGGATGCTTTTTGACGGCGTTATCTGGGCACCCGACGAGATCCTGACGATATTCAACTATGCGCGGGCCCTGTGCCGGGACGATGCGGCCAGCGCGCCCCCAAAAGATAGAGGGAGGATACTATCGGCCAAGACGGTTGCCGCTGTCGTCGTGCTTGCCCGCTCGGATCCGGCGCTAGCCGCCGTAGTCGACCAGTGGGACGAAGATCCGACGGCGCTGAATTGCGATGGCGAAGTCATCCAGCTTGATACCGACGATTGCAGCCGCCGCGTCATTCCCGGCGACTATATGACCAAGTCGACGGCTGTCGGGCCCGGCGACGATTGCCCGTTGTGGCTGGAGTTTCTAACACTCGTGACTGGCGGCGACGGCGAACTGATTGACTATCTTCAGCGCGTCTGCGGCTACTGCCTGACTGGGCTGACCATCGAACATGCGCTGTTCTTCCTCTGGGGACCGGGCGGTAATGGCAAGTCGACCTTCATCGAAACCATATCCGGCGTCATGGGCGACTATGCCAAGACCGCCGGGATCGATACTTTTACGGCCTCGGCATCCGACCGCCACCCGACCGACCTTGCCTCCTTGCAAGGCGCAAGGCTGGTGACAGCGATTGAAACAGCCAGGGGCCGCAGTTGGGACGAAACCCGTATCAAAACGCTGACCGGCGGTGACCGCATTTCGGCGCGATTTATGCGGCAGGACTTTTTCGAATACACGCCGCAATTCAAGCTCATGATTGCAGGAAACAACAAGCCGGCCCTCACCAGCGTCGACGACGCGTTCAAGCGCCGATTTCATATGGTTCCGTTCATCGTTCGCATCCCGGACGACAAGCGCATCCTCGGCTTTTCCGACCGGCTTAGGGACGAATGGCCGGGCATTCTGGCATGGATGATCGAGGGTGCCCGACACTGGCGACGGCTCGGCCTGTCGCCACCGCCCGCCGTGCTGGCCGCCACGCAGGAATATCTCGACGGCGAGGACACCATCGGCGCATGGCTCGAACAATGCACCGAACGAGTTGCCGACGGCTTCGAAAGTCGACAACGGCTGTTCGCGTCATGGAAAGACTTCGCATTGCGGACTGGCGAAAACCCCGGCACGCAAAAGCAACTTGTTGGCGCGCTCGCCGGGCGCGCGGGCATCTACCCGCACAAGCGCGAGGGCGTCCGGGGTTATCTCGGTATCCGCATCACATGGCAATGAAAAATGCGTTTCGGGGCACTTGGGGCACTTCTCTCCATAATCGACGTATGGTGTGTGTTAGCGCCCCAATTCCCCTACGTCGGATATACAATGAAGTGCCCCAAGTGCCCCGACTGCACGTCCGGGTCACCTCCTTGATGGCATTCGATGGACGCCGGGTGATGGGCTCGGGCGTGCGGTGTGGGCTCTATTTGGCGGCGCGAAGTTGGAAACTGGTCACACCGGCTGCAACGTTCAGGCCGGTCTGCACCTGGACACTGAGTGGCTGCAACGTATAGGTCCTGTTGGATCCTCCAACCAGAAGATTGGCACCAGCGCCTACCACGACCGTTGCTTCGGCACCAACGCCGCTGTAGTCACCGGCCAGCACGCCGGGCGCATAGACGTTACCGGTTGGCGCAAGGACCCGCCATCGCAGCACTGCCCTCGGCGTCGGACCGACGTCCAGCCCCAACTTCCTGATGACCCCCACGTATGTTTCGCGTGCGACCTTCGGATTGGCCGACGTGAAGGTGCATGTCAGAGCTTTTTTCGAGCCGATGATGTAGCGAGTGCCAGCTGCGACAACGCAGTCGAGCACACCGAACGTCGTGTTGGCCTCCTGAGCCGCGCTGGGCACAATGGACGCCGCGATCGCGGCAAGAGTGATGGCTGCGAGACATTTACGCATTGTGGTTGCTCCTTGTGAGGTGGTCGAGACTTCACTGGAGGCGTGTGCGCTACCTTCAGCATACTACACGAAAGAAGATTACCCGGCACTTTGTTCCGGAACCTGTTGGCCTCTGGCAATTGGGGCCAATGGCGGCGGCCAACTGATTGAGATTACTTTCTGTGGCGTCAGGAAAGCGGCTGCGGTATCCTGACACCACCATGCCACACACCAAATTGAACATACGGCAGGAGCGTTTCTGTCTTGGCCTCTCCGAGGGCCTTCCTCAATCGCGAGCCTACATCGAGGCCGGTTATACGGCGCGTGGCAATGCCGCAGAGGTGGAGGCGTCCAAGATGGTCAGGTTGCCTAAGGTGGCCGCCCGCGTCGCTGAATTGCAGGCCAAGGCTGCAAGGCGGTCGCAGATCACGGTCGACGACTTGGTTGCTGAACTCGTCGACATGCTCGACCTAGCTGTCGCTACGAAAAATCCCGGTGCCGGTGTTGCGTCAATCATGGCCAAGGCCCGACTGCTGGGCCTTGTCGTTGACAAGGCAGAGATCAACAGCACGATCAGGAAGCCATTCCGGACACCCACCACCGATAGCCAAATCAGCATCGACGAGTGGGTGAGGCGCTTCGCGCCGAAGCGCGTCGACCCCGGCTCGAACTAACGGTTTGCATAACACCTGCTATCCGTGCAGCCGATGTCCGCAACTGCGCCGCTACTGACCAATGTGCGACGCTGCCGACATTAGCTCCTGCGTATTCGGAGCGCCGAACAGGCCGCCATCGAGAACCTCGGTGGAGGTCCAGCGAACGACACCGTCGCGGTCGAGCAGGAACTGGCCGACGAGCTGCCCCATGCCGGTGGCCATCATCTGTTGATCCGCTTCCGTGATATCGTAGCTGTCCTTCTTGTTCAGATATTCGAGCGCCGCAAACGGGTCCATCGGCTCCGGCATCTCGCCCGGCAAGTCGACCCGCATCGACTTCGCATCGCTCATCGAAACCTTTTGCGGCCATGCGCTCTCGTCTTCGGTGATCTGCATATTCGGCAATCCAAAGGCGCGGTGTGAAGTCCGCTCCGGATCGGATGCCGCGAGCAGGCCGAGCATCGGATGGTACCGCAGATAGAGGCGCGCCCGCTCGATGGGCGTGTTGACCACTGTCAGGCTTTCGATGCCCTTCTCGTTGAGGGCTTGGGTGAGCAGCGAAATCGTCGCGATATGACGCCTGCAAAAAGGACAATGGAGACCTCGATACAGCCCAACCAGCACTGGTTTCTCGCCACGGAAATCGTCGATAGCGATTGTGCCCTCGCGGGTAATCGCGTCGAGCACGAAATTGGGCGCCGTTTCGCCCAGTTGCAGAGGGCCTACGTCGGTGCGGTCAGACATGCTTGATCCTCCTCGCGGGTCAATCCAGTAACGGAAGCGTGGCGGTACTTCCGGCTCCAGCCCGTGTTCGGCACATACTTCCTGTGCGTGTTGAAATTGCACTGTAGCACAGAGATGGCGGACGTTGGAGCGCTATCCTAGTGTCGGCACTTTCCGAACTTGATTTCCGGCCATTTTCGCGCCAAGATTTGTCAAATGCTCAAGCAATTGATATGGATGTCAGGCTGTATCCCATGCAAGACAAGGATTTAATCAAGGCTGTCGCCTATCTGCGAACTTCATCTGCGGCCAATGTCGGCTCAGACAAGGACAGCGAGCGACGGCAGCGCGAGGCCATCGAGGCATTCGCCCGCTCGGCTGGCTACGAGATCGTTGAAAGCTACTATGACGCGGCAGTCAGCGGTGCCGATGCGGTGACGACGCGGCCGGGCTTCTCGGCGATGCTGGAACGACTGCTGTCGAATGGCGTGCGCACGATCCTAGTCGAGACCGCCTCCCGCTTTGCCCGCGACCTCATCGTTCAGGAAACCGGCCACGAGATGTTGAAGGCGCGTGGTATCGAGTTGATCGCCGTCGATAGCCCGGACAGCTTCGTGGCCGACACGCCGACGGCGCGGCTGATCCGGCAGGTGCTCGGCGCGGTTTCGGAATTCGAAAAGGCAATGCTGGTCGAGAAGCTTCGCGGTGCCCGCGAGCGCAAGCGGCGCGAGACGGGCCGGAAGGTCGGCGGCCGCAGGAACTATTCCGAGATCGCGGGCGGGCCGGAACTGATCGCGCTCGCAAAGAAGCTGCATCGGTATCCGGTCAATGGCCGCCAACGCACCCTGGCCGACGTCGCTAAGGCGCTGGCTGGGGCGGGATATCTGTCGAGTGCCGGAAAGCCTTACACGCCCACTGCCGTCTCGCGGATGCTGGTATCAAGGAGAAGTGAGCGCACCACGCCACGAAAGGTCGACGCCAAAGCATCATCGTCGACGTTCGAACCAATCGCCGCAGAACTGCAACAAGAGGCCGCTGAGCCCGCAACGCGGACACCGCTCGGGTCGCGCTGGTAGCCCCCCCCGGCACCCGCCCCGCCGGGGTTCGTTCGGTGGCGGGGGGGGCTACCAG